>JAYUCZ010000112.1:0-4387 GCA_043740065.1 Thiobacillaceae bacterium
GGCGCGATGCGCTGCAGCGAATCGGCCGGGCCAGCGAGCGCCAGCGCCTCGTCGAGCGCTTCGCCGACTCCGGGTTCGCCGCGGCGCACGCGCAGCCGGCCGAGCGCCACCAGGGCCGTCACCCGTGTGATCGTCGCGGTCGCCCGGGCGAGGATGTCGCTGGCCCGCCCTGCGGCATCGTCCCAGTGGCCGCTGAGCACTTCGCACAGCGCAAGCCAGGCGCTGCTGTAGTGGGCGCTGCCATCGAGTTCGTGTTCGCAGGCGTAGGTGATGGACTCGCGCAGCCATCGTCCGGCAGCGGGCAATTGCATCAGTTCTCCCGATCCCGAGCCGAGGTTCAGCATCGCATTGGCCGCCGCGATGGGCATCGCTTCGGCGACGGACATCGCGAGCGCCTGCTCCAGTTGTCGACAGCCGGATTCGTAGTCGACGAACAACAGCGCCGTGCCGAGCGTGCTCAACGAAAGGCAGAGCCTGTACCGGTCGCCGAACTCGCGCGCCAGCGCAATCGACTTGCGACTCCATTCGGCGCTCTCGGCGCAGTCCCGGTTGAGCATGCGCAGCGACGCCTCGATGCCATAGGCCGCCGCCAGCGAGGCGCTGGGCGGCAGCAACTCGAGCAACTCGATGGCCCGCCGGCTGGCGGCGTCGGCCTCGGAATTGCGCAGCATGTACACGTGGAGCAGTGCCAGCCGGCTGAGATTGCCGGCTTCACCGGCGACATCGCTATTGCGGCGGTACAGCGCGTCGAGCTCTTGCCGCGCCGCGATGGCGTCGGTTTGCCTATCGACATTGGCGCTGTCGAGCGCAAACGCCTCGAGCCAGCGCCGCCGTTCGTCGTCGCCGCCGATGGCGGGTTGTCGCAGCGCATGCTGCAGATGGCGCGCCGCCTCTCGGGTCGCACCGCGCTCGCGCGCTTCGTCGGCCGCCACCGACGCATGGCGGCGCACAGCCGCTGCATCGTCAGCCAGCGCCGCGTGGTGCGCGAGCCGCGCCGCCGGCATCGGGCGTCCGTCGGCGGCCACGGCACGCAGCACCTGCGCATGCAGCGATTGCGCCACCGGCCGCGCGAGTGCTGCCTCAACGGCCACCCGTGCCAGCTCGTGCCGAAATCTGAAACTCGTCGCGTCGCACAGCAGCAGACCCGAGTCCAGACACGCTTCGAGCGCGGGCAGCGTCGGCGCGAGCAGCGCCTCGAGCAGCCAGCGCTCAAGGCGTCCCGGCACGATCGACACCAGGCGCAGAACAGCCTGCGCATCTTTGTCCAGCCGGGCGAAGCGCGCGAGCACGAAGTCTTGCACCGTGCGCGGCACTTCTTCCACCGGGTGGCGCAGCAGCTCGGTCACGAAGAACGGGTTGCCCTGGGTCGCCGCAAACAGGCCGGCTGGCGAGCGCAGGGCGCGCCGCGCGAGGGTCTCGACACCGGCGGGCGACAGGCGCGCCAGATCGATGCGGGTGAGCGCCGCGCCAGGCAGCTCGCCGATCACCCGGCGCAATGGATGCGAGGCGGCCACCTCGTCGTCGCGAAAGCTGACGACAAGCAGCGCGCGCGTGCGCTCAATGCGCCGGCCGAGGAACTTCAGCAGATCGAGTGTGGCGTCGTCGGCCCAATGCGCGTCTTCGATGACGACCAGGACGGGCGTCGCGGCCAGGCGCAACTCGTCAAGCACCGCTTCGAAGAGCGCCGGACGCGGCCCCGCAAGGCGATCGGCGAAGCGCGCACCAGTCTCGCGGGCGATGTCCAGCAGCGGGGCGAGCGGATGCGGCGTCTACAGCGCATCGCAAGCGCCCCACCACAGGGCGCCGTGCTGGTCGGCCAAGGTGCGCAGCACACTGGTCTTGCCGATGCCGGCCTCGCCGGAGACCAACACAACGTGGCCGCGCACGCTGGCCGCCTGCAGTCGCTGTCGCAGCATGTGCAGCGCCGGCTCTCGTTCCACGATCTCCATCATGCAAAAGCCCAGCACGGCTGGGCGAGTGGTAAGAAGTGGCACACGCGGTAAATTCTATCAATCCCGGCGGGGCGCGGCGGACTCGATGCCCACGCCCGCGCCCTCAGTGGTTTGATTGCGGGCACGCGATTCGACGCTGAACCATGAGTCCCTTTGATCGTCAATCAGTTGCCTACGGGTGACTACGACCTCGGTGGAGACCCATCGCTTCGGCCAGCTGGTTGCACGGTAGAATGTGACCATGACTGATGACTATAGAGGAAAACGAATGATTCATGAAGCTGAAATAGGCGCCGGGGCATTCAAAAGCCAATGCCTCAAGCTTCTGGACAACGTCGCGCTTACGCGCAAATCGCTGGTCATCACCAAGCGGGGCAAGGCAGTGGCGAGGCTCGTCCCCATGCCGGACACGCCCCCCCTTTTTGGTGCCATGTCTGGCAGCGTGATGAAGGCTGGCGACATCGTTTCCCCGTTGAAAAACGAATGGGACGTGACGCGCTGATGGCCCGCTGATGACGACGCTGCTGGACACCCACACGCTGGTCTGGTTGCTGGATGGGAACGAGCGGCTGGGGAAAAAATCCCGAACCCTGATTCAGGCATCAGCGCAGGCCGACACCCTTTATGTTTCTGCCATAACGCCCTGGGAAATCGCCATGCTGGTCAGCAAAGGCCGTTTGACCCTTGTTCAAGAGGTCGGAGAATGGCTGCGGATTGCCATGTCCATGCCGGGCGTAAGCATGGCGCCGTTGTCGATTGATGTGTCAGTGGCCAGCACTCGGCTGCCAGGAGCCTTTCATTCTGATCCTGCTGACAGGATCATCGTGGCGACCGCAAGGCAGCTGGGTGCCACGTTGGTGACGGAGGACAAGCTTATTTTGGACTACAGCAAAGCGGGCCACGTTAAAACCCATCGCGCTGGCGTTTGACTCTGACAGGTCAATCAATCAACATGCTAATTTATAAATAGCTTATCATGCATATTCCACCTGGGCTACAGGCCTAAAACACCTCCAAATTACTCAAAAGAATGCTGTGTCACCCCTCAAACTCGGGATGGAGCTGCCGAATCCGGCTCATCGCCATGCCGGCCGCCGCCGTGCGGGTTTCAACACCGAGCTTCACGTAGACCCGCTCCAGACTCTCCAGAGCACTGCTGAGCTTTCACGTTGCCCGTCTGCTGGCGCAAAACTACAGCATTCCAACCTATGCAATGCATCGCGCATCAAGCAAACGGGGATAACAAAATCAGGTTTGCAGCCGATCAAACTCATAACGTTCGCCGTAGCAAAACTGTTATCTTGTGGACACGGCAAGTCAACCGGATCGCAAATTTGTAATGCGTTGAACCCCCACCAGCAGGCCCGACCCAACTTGTAAAGTACACCTCATGCCCATTCCGAAAAACGTGTTGAATCTGATTGAAAATTTTGAGCGGAACAGAGACACGTACCGTAGTGGGCAATACAACGAAACGCAAGTAAGACGAGATTTTCTTGATCCGCTTTTCAAAGCGCTGGGATGGGACATGGACAACACCGCAGGCTATGCCGAGGCATACCGTGATGTCATCCACGAAGATGCCATTAAAGTTGGGGCATCCACCCGTGCACCAGACTACAGTTTTCGAGTCGGCGGACAACGCAAATTCTTTCTCGAAGCGAAAAAGCCTTCGGTCAATGTCAAGGATGGCGCAGAACCTGCATTTCAGTTGCGCCGTTATGCCTGGTCGGCCAAACTGCCTTTGTCAATCGTCACCAATTTCGCAGAATTTGCCATATACGATTGCCGCCAGAAGCCAGACCAGAACGACAGTGCCAGTAAAGCGAGATTGTTCTATTGCACCTTGCGGGACTATGCAGAAAAGTGGGATGAGATAGCGTCGATATTCGCCAAAGAAGCAGTCCTCAAAGGCTCTTTCGACAAATATGCCGTCAGCACGAAAGCCAAACGCGGCACCACAGAAGTGGACAGCGCATTTCTGGAAGAAATTGAGAACTGGAGAAACCAGCTCGCTCACAATATAGCGCTACGCAACGCCAATCTATCGCAGCGTGAACTTAATTTCGCCGTTCAGCAAACCGTAGATCGCATTATCTTCCTGCGAATTTGCGAGGACCGGGGTATCGAGCCCTATGGTCGACTCATGGCTCTGCAAAACGGCGTTGGCGTGTATGGTCGCCTGCGTGAGCAATTTCGCGATGCCGATGATCGCTACAACTCTGGCTTGTTCCACTTCAGCCACGAGAGTCACCGCGCTGGCGCACCAGACGAATTTACCCCGCATCTGAAAATCGATGACAGGGTGCTCAAGGACATTTTCAAAAACCTTTATTACCCGGATTGCCCCTACGAATTCTCAGTGCTCGGTGCAGACATCCTTGGCAGCGTGTACGAGCAATTCCTTGGCAAGGTCATCCGCCTCACTGCCGGCA
>JAYUCZ010000113.1:0-1775 GCA_043740065.1 Thiobacillaceae bacterium
GCAGATTTTCTTCGCCGGGCAGCCCATGTTGATGTCGATGATCTGCGCGCCGTGATCGACGTTATAGCGCGCGGCTTCGGCCATCATCAGCGGATCGGCGCCGGCAATCTGTACGCTGATCGGATCGACTTCGCCTTCGTGGTTGGCACGTCGCTGGGTTTTTGCCGAGCCATACAGCAGCGAATTCGACGTCACCATTTCCGACACGGCCATGCCTGCGCCGAGTTTTTTGCACAGCTGACGGAAAGGCCGATCGGTTACCCCGGCCATCGGGGCAACGACGAGACGATTCTTGAGAAGATGAGGGCCGATACGCATAGAGTCGGGCATTTTACGCTCGAGCCTGCGCGCCACCAAACTATCGATTAATAAATTTCAGAATCCCTGACTCTGCGTGTTTAGCGCAGATCGTTTTGTGACACAGCGCGCAAAAACTCGTTACGCGTCTGCGCGTCGTGCTGAAAAACGCCGGTGAATGCCTGCGTCACAACACGCTCGTCGCCGCGCCGGTCTTCGCCGAGCAACAGGCACAACTGCTCGGCTTCGATAATGCACGCGGCGCCCTGCGCGTGGCCGTGTGTGACCAGTGCCTCGGCGATGTCGCGCGTCATCCATTCCTGATACGTGAAACGATGGCCGATTGCATCGACCATGCGCGCAATGCGCCCAAAGCCATGCAAGCGCCCGCCAGGAATATAGGCCACATGTGCCACGCCGCGAAACGGCACCAGATGATGCGGGCATACACCGTGCACCGCGATGCCGCGCACCACGACCATGTCGGCGCGCGTGTCGGCAAATCCCTCGCCGAGCGCGTCGGCGGGCGAAACCGCATAGCCGCCCAATAGCCGTTTTTGCCACAGTTCGCGCACGCGTTGCGCGGTACGGCCGGTGTGCACCGAATCGGGGGCGACACCGCTGGCGACCAGCAGCGCGTTTACCGCGCGCTCGAAGGCTTCTGCATCAAACTTGCCGGTTTGCGGAATGCCCACACTGCTGCCGTCATGCGGCGTATGGCCGTCGTGGTCGCAAGCGTCGTGCATTATTTAAGCGTCGCTTTCAGAAAAGCCAGCGCCTGGGTCCACGAGTCGGCGTCGGCGGTTGGGTCGTATTTCAATGGCAAATTGAATTGTGTGGCATAGCTGTCCGCCTCGCGGTTGGTGAACGTATGCTTCACGCCCGGGTAGGACACCAGTTTGTAGTCCACCTTGGCGTTATCCATTTCGGTTTTGAAGGCCGACACCTGCTCCGGTGGCACGACCGGGTCGGCCTCACCGTGGAACACGCGGATTTTACTTTGGATATCACCCGGTTTGACCGACACGTCGGTCGCCAGCACACCGTGGAAAGTCGCAACGGCCTTGAGCGGTTCTCCGGCGCGCGCCATGTTCAGCACGACAGCGCCACCAAAGCAGTAACCGAAAGCGCCCAACTCGCCTTTTTTAACCTGACGCTGCTTGGACAAAAACTTCTCAGCCGCCTGAAAACGCGCCAGCGCCAGCGGCGGATTCTTGTTCACGCTGCCCGCCAGTTCGCCCGCCTCTTTCGGATTTGCCGCAACTTTGCCATCGCCATACATGTCCACCACCAGCGCCACATAGCCTTCCGCTGCCAGCATCCGCGCGCGTTTACGCGCGTAATCGTTGACGCCCCACCACTCGGGCACCACCAGAATCCCGGCGCGTTTGCCGCGCACGCTGTCGTCCATCGCCAGAAAGCCTTTCATCACCTTGTCGCCGGCCGAATATTCGACATCTCTGCCGACCACACCGGCA
>JAYUCZ010000114.1:0-1764 GCA_043740065.1 Thiobacillaceae bacterium
GGCTGGCAGGACATTCCCGCGCAGGGCTTCCCGAACCAGCGCATGGACATGACCGCCAACGACAGCACGCAGATCAATCTGCGCTACAAGGGGCAATACCACTGGGGGAAACTGGAAGCGCGTGTTTATGAGGAAAAAACCCGGCATTCGATGCAGTTTGGTAAGGACAAGTGGTACTGGTATGGCAGCCCACTCACGGTGCCGTTGGCCTCTGTGCCCGGAATGCCGATGGAAACCGAAGGCAACAACAGCGGCGCACTTATCAAGGCGGATATTGTGCTGTCCGCCCGCGACTTGCTGCGTATCGGCAGCGAGGCGCAGATTTATCGTCTTGACGACTGGTGGCCGCCTTCACCGCCGTCGATGATGATGTCGCCGAATACCTTCTGGAATATCCACAACGGCAAACGCGACCGCCTCGCCATTTTTGCCGAATGGGAAGCACGCTGGAATCCGCAATGGATGAGCCAGTTGGGCGTGCGCGGCGAGACGGTCAAGATGGATGCGGGCGCGGTTCAGGGCTACAACGCGATTTACAACGCCGATGCGACCGCCTTCAATGCCCGTGATCGCAAACGCACCGATCACAATTTGGATTTGACCGCGCTTGCTCGCTATACGCCGGATTCGACCAAGACCCTGGAGTTCTGCTATGCGCAAAAAACCCGCTCGCCCAATCTTTACGAACGCTATGCTTGGTCGAAAACCGGCATGGCGATGCTGATGGTCAACATGGCGGGTGATGGCAACGGCTATGTCGGCAATCTGGATTTGCAGCCGGAGGTGGCGCACACCCTGAGTTTTACCGCCGACTGGCACGATGCCGCCAGCCACAAGTGGGGCTTGAAAATTACGCCGTACTACACCTACGTTCAGGATTACATCGATGCCAAACGTTGTCCCGGTAGCGTGGTCGATATGGTGACCACCTGCGGCGGCGCGGCAAACGCGACGGCCACCAACAATTTTGTTTACCTCCAGTTCGTCAACCAGTCCGCCCATCTCTACGGCCTGGACATTTCCGGCCACCTGCCGCTGGCAGAAAACGCCTATGGCAAATTCACCGCCAGCGGCGTGGTGAATTATGTGCGGGGCGAAAACCGCAGCACCGGCGGCAACCTCTACAACATCATGCCGCCGAACGTAAAACTGGCGCTGGAGCAGCGTTTTGGCAACTGGAGCAATACCCTGGAAGCGCAATTTGTCGATGCCAAAACCAAGCTCTCGCAAGTTAGAAACGAGATCAAAACCGACGGCTACAGCCTGCTCAATTTGCGCAGCAGCTACACATGGAAACAACTCAGATTAGACTTTGGCGTAGAAAACCTGCTCGATACGCATTACACCCTTCCGCTGGGCGGGGCGTATACCGGCCAGGGACAAACCATGTCGGGAACGGGTGTGGCTTCCTCACCAACCTGGGGTGTTGCCGTCCCCGGCATGGGGCGCTCGATTTATGCGGGGATGAATGTGAAGTTTTGATTCAGGATTAACCGGGATTGTCCGGAGCCGCCGCCTGGTCGAGCCAGGCTTCAAGATTGGCTGGCTGGATGGAACTTGCCGGTATGTCCTGGCCGCTTTTCCAACGCAGTATTGCATCGGCTTTAACCGTTCCGGTGATCGCAAAAATGACCTTGCGGCTTTGGTTCAGGCGATGCGCCGACAAGCTGACGCGGTCTGCGGGTGGCTTGGGCGCATTTTTTACGGCCAGCACGGCGGGTGCATCTGGGTCTTCTCCCCAGTCATGGCCGGGAAACAGGCTGG
>JAYUCZ010000115.1:0-4320 GCA_043740065.1 Thiobacillaceae bacterium
CAACTGTGGAAAAAACTCGCCGCCATGAAACGCGCCGGGCTGGACAACGGCATGCGTTTTTGTCTGGCCTGGATGGTTCCGGTGTTTGTGGCGTTTTCGTTGATCAGCGGCAAGCAGATTCATTATCTGATTCCGCTGTTTCCGGCGTTTGCCTTGCTGGCCGGGCGAGCGCTTTCGGACACGGAGCATGTCAAATTATGGTTGCCCGCATCGCTGATGCTGCTTGCCGGGGCGGCCATGACTTATTTTGCTTTTGCCAGCCTGCCCGGCGATGCGGCCATGTGGACAGAATTTCCGTGGTGGCCGGGCGTAGCGTTGATGTTGCTGGCTTTGGTCGTAGCCTGGACAGGTAAGCGCAAAGCGGCTTGGCTACCGTCGCTGGCACTGCTGGGGGCAGGGTTTTTAAGTTTGTTTCAGATTTATCTGTCACCTGCCGGACACGAGAGTTATGACGTGCATCCGATGGCGCTGGAGATCAAGAAATTGCAGGATCGCGGCGTGCTTGTCGCCCATGCGGGAAACTACCACGCCCAATATCAATTTGCCGGGCGCTTGACCCAGCCGTTGGTGTTGCTGGGCGCAGATGATGGAAACGCATGGCTGCAACAACACCCGCAAGGCGCGGTTGTCACTTATGCCAAACGCGGGATGGAGCCGAAAGAGTTTTTGTTCAGCCAGCCTTATCGTGGCGAGATGGCTGTGCTGATGAGCGCCGCTCAGGTCAATGCCATGGGCGGGCTGTTTGGCAAAAAAGCCGGAAGAATTATTCCTGAGGCGGCGGAGGAGTAAGGTCTACTTCACGGCTGGGCGAAATGGTTGAAATGGCATGTTTGAACACCATTTGACCGGCCTGGTCGTGGCCTTTCAGATGAATGACAAATTGGTCAAATGAGTCAATCCGGCCTGTCAGCTTAATGCCGTTCACCAGAAAAACAGAGACCTGCATGCGCTCGCGGCGCAATGCATTCAAAAACTGATCCTGCAGATTGTTGCGGTTGTCCATGGCGTTTCTCTTTGACTGGTCTGGCTTGAGTCTAGCATGCCCGGCACGACTTGCCGGGCACACTATGCATTACTCGATTTTGGCTTTATCACGCAGCGCAGCAATCGCCTCGCGTACGCGTTTCTGTTGAAGTTGACGGCTGATGTCGCTTTTTACTTCTTCCAGCGGCGGCACTTGAATCGGGCGAACGTCTTCCAGTTTAAGAATGTGAAAGCCATATTTGGTCTGCACGGGCGATTTGCTCGTTTCGCCTTTTTTCAGCGCAACCATGGCCGCGCCAAATTCTTTTACAAAGCCATCGGGTACGCTCCAGCCCAAATCGCCGCCATTCTTGGCAGAGCCGGGGTCAACAGATTTTTCCTTGGCGAGTTTGTCAAAAGAAGCCTTTTTGCTCAATTGGGCGAGGATGGCTTTGGCTTCGGCTTCGGTTTTTACCAGGATATGCCGAGCCTTGTATTCATTGCCTGTTGCGCTAGCCTTGGCCTTGTCATACTCGGCCTTGATTTCGGCATCTGTAACTTGATTGGTTTTGACGTAATCTTCCAGATAGGCCTTGGTCAATTGTTCGCGGCGCAACATTTCCAGCGCGGCGGCCATTCTGGGAGTCTTATCCAGACCTTTGTCGATCGCGGCGCGTGACAGCAACTCCTGATTGACCAAGGCTTCGCGGGCACGTGTTGCCAGATTTGCATCATTTGGCGCACCTTGCGAGAGCAGTGTTTTTATGGCCATTTCGCCATAAATGGCAGGAATCTCACGGCCATTGACGACCGCAACTGGTTTGCCGTCATCTGCTGCAAAAACGGGAGTCAGGGTGGCTGCAAGCAGGGCGAAAATCAGGGTGTGTTTCATCAAGTACTCCTTGTGGGAAATTTGGTGGGAAATTTTAAAGTTCATCCGGGGTATAAGCGCTAATCGCCAGCGCGTGTATGCCATTTTGCATCAGGTCGCCCAGGCTTTGATAGACCAGACGATGACGAGCGATGGCGTTCAATCCAATAAATTGTGGCGAAACGATGGTCAGTTGGTAATGTCCGCCGGACGATGCGCCTGCATGACCGGCGTGCTGTGCGCTCTCGTCTTCGAGGTTGAGGGTGGTGGGGGATAGTGTGGCCAGGCGTTGCCGGATTTCCGTTTGCAGATTCGGTACAGTTAAGCTCATGCAGGTAATACTTTCTTGAATGGTTTGACGCTAACGTGCGTATATACCCCCGCTGCAACATAGGGGTCGGCATCCGCCCAGGTTTGCGCAGATTCCAGTGAGTCAAATTCCGCCACTATCAGGCTGCCGGTAAAACCGGCAGGCCCGGGGTCGAGGCTGTCTATGGCAGGGAAAGGGCCGGCCAGCAGCAGTCGGCCTTCGTTTTGCAAAGTCGTCAAGCGTTCAAGATGCGCTGGACGTGTGGCTAGCCTTTGCGCCAGGCTGTCCGGCATATCCTCGCCAGCAATCGCATACCACATCATTTTTTTTCTTTGTCCATATATTTGCCCAGCATGAGTGACTGCACCACCACGAACACCAACATCAGTCCGGTAAATCCATAAAGTTTGAAATTAACCCAGGTGTCGGTGGAGAAATTGAATGCCACCCACAGGTTGACTACGCCCATTATGGCGAAAAATCCGCCCCAACTCAGATTCATCCGACGCCAGGCCGCGTCCGGAAGTTCCATTTGTGCGCTCATCAACGAACGGATCAGGTTCTTGCCAAATAATTGTGCTCCAAAAATAGCTGCGGCAAACACCCAGTACAGCACGCTAGGCTTCCACTTGATGAAGTTCTCATCCTGCAAATACAAAGTTGCCCCGCCAAAAAAAACAATGATGACCAGGCTGACCCACAGCATGACTTCCACCTTGTGGCCGCGCAATTTAATCCAGGCAACCTGAACGAAGGTGGCGACAATCGCCACTAACGTGGCGAGAAAAATACCTGGTTTTCCGCCGGGTACGGATTGCAGACCGATAGAGGTCAGAATGGATTGCGCGGCATCCGGGTGCGAATTACCAAACTTGTAGGCGATAAAAAATAGCAGAATGGGAAACAGGTCGAACAGGAATTTTTTCATGCGATGTGGTGAAAATTGGCGGCTGTTTGGCTTGTATGGTTGGACTGAATCTGGTCTGGGATGTCCGGTATTTTGCTATGATTTGGCAACGCGAGCCAGCGTTTCCTGCTGTGGGAAAGTAGCCTGGCCGCGTTTCCAATGAGACTTTCTCGCTTGAATTACGACCTGCATTGCCATTCCACTGTCTCTGACGGCGTACTCAGCCCGACCGAACTTGTACATCGGGCGGCAGAAAAAGGCGTGGATGTGCTGGCGCTGACTGACCACGATGATGTGGGCGGGTTAGCCGAAGCAGCAGAAACTGCGCACGGTTTGGGGCTACGCTTTATCAACGGCGTGGAGATTTCCGTGACCTGGAACGGTGTAACCCTGCATGTGGTGGGTTTGAACATAGACCCGTCACAGCCGGATTTGCAGGCGGGTCTGGCCGCTATCCAGCAGGGGCGGCAGCGCCGCGCCGAACGCATGGCGCTGGATCTGGAAAGGAAAGGCATCCCCGGCGCACTGGAGGGCGCGTTGCGCTTTGCCAGCAACCCGAGGCTGATCGGGCGCACCCACTTTGCGCGATTTCTGGTGGAGCAGGGTGTGTGCAAAGATGTGCGCAGTGTATTCAAGAAGTATTTGGTGCCAAACCGGCCAGGCTACGCCGCGCACGAATGGACTTCGTTGGAAAACGCCGTTAACTGGATACGCGCCAGCGGCGGCCAGGCGGTCATCGCGCACCCTGGTCGATACGATCTGAAGGGCAAGGCCACGCGGCGTATGCTGGCCGAATTCAAGGCCATGGGTGGCGCAGGCGTGGAAGTCGTGACCGGTAGCCACACACCCGACCAACATCAACTGTTTGCCGAACTGGCCGAATATTTTGGCTTGCTGTCTTCACGCGGTTCGGATTTTCATGCGCCGGGCGAATACCGCGAATTGGGCGGCGGGCCGGAATTGCCTGCCAAGTGCGTGCCAATCTGGCACAATTGGCATCTCTAAATTCAACAACCCAATAAACGGCCTCCAAAACCGTTTCCCTCATGTCTCAATACTTCAATATTCATCTGGATAACCCGCAGCACAGGCTGATTCAACAGGCGGTGCAAATTTTGCGTCAGGGCGGTGTCATCGTTTATCCAACCGACTCCTGCTACGCGCTGGGTTGCCACATCGGCGACAAGGATGCGGCCATCAAATTGCTCAAGGTGCGCGGGCTGGATGAAGGCCACGATCTGACCCTGGTGTGCCGCGATCTGTCCGAAC
>JAYUCZ010000116.1:0-4315 GCA_043740065.1 Thiobacillaceae bacterium
TTTTTCAGACGCTGCGGCTCAAGCAGGAACTCGATTCCGGTAAGGGTATCCTGGTCGGCGATTAGTCCGAGTTGCCCGAACGGGGCAGCAATCACGGCATCAAATTTCATACGCTGATTTTAGCCCGGTTATGGCAACAACAAAAAAGCCCTCGATGAGGGCTTTTTCATTTTGCGCAGCGCCCCTCTTGCGAGGGGCTTTTTTGCGCTTGAGCATGGTGCTCGTTGCGGTTTTACACGGCTGCTTTCGCGGGTTTGGCGCGGTTGGGCAGTTTTTCCTTGATACGGGCGCTCTTTCCGGAACGCTCGCGCAGGTAGTACAGCTTGGCGCGGCGCACATCACCACGGCGCTTGACTTCAACCGAAGCGACCAGCGGCGAGTAGGTCTGGAAAGTACGCTCTACGCCTTCGCCGGCGGAAATTTTGCGCACGGTGAAAGCCGAGTTGAGGCCGCGATTACGCTTGGCGATGACCACGCCTTCGTATGCCTGCAAACGTTCTTTTTCGCCTTCCTTGACCTTGACCTGCACGACGATGGTGTCGCCGGGCGCAAAGGCGGGGAGGGTTTTACCCAGACGGGCGATTTCTTCTTGTTCCAGTTGCTCGATGATGTTCATGTCATCTTTCCTTCTGTAAATCGCGAATTGGTTTGTATTTGAACAAACATTGCGCGGTTAAAAATAGCTCTCACGAGCGTCCAATCCCCGACGAAAATTTATTCGTCGAGCAAATCTTTTTCGTTCTTGCCCAAATCAACTTTGGCCAGCAAATCCGGACGGTTTTTTGCCGTCAACTTCAAACGCTGCGCTAAACGCCAGCGGGCTATCAGCTTGTGGTTGCCGGATAACAACACTTCCGGCACCGCTTCGCCCCGATAAATCTCGGGACGGGTATAACACGGCGCGTCCAGCAAGCCATCGACAAATGATTCTTGTACGACCGACTCGGCATTGGTCATGCTGCCCGGCAACTGCCGGATAATCGCGTCCAGCAAGGCCAGCGCCGGGATTTCTCCGCCGGACAGGACAAAGTCGCCCAGCGAAATTTCCTCATGCACGCGGTTGCGCAAAAATCGTTCGTCCACGCCTTCGTAACGCCCTGCAATCAGGGTTAGCGCCGGATGTTTGGACAACTCCATCACTTTATGGTGATTGAGCGGCTTGCCACGCGGCGTGAAATAAATCACATGCGGGGTTAAATCATCTTGCTGTGCTTCCAGATTGACGGCATCCAGCGCCGCATCCAAAGGCTCGGCCAGCATCACCATGCCGGGGCCGCCGCCGTAAGGCCGGTCATCCACCGTGCGGTATTTGTCGGGTGCAAAATCGCGCGGATTCCAGGTTTTAAACTGGAACAGGCCGCGATCCATCGCTCGCCCGGTAATGCCAAAATCCAGCAACGCATCAAACAAGGCGGGAAACAGGGTGATGACATCAAATCGCACGATGTCTCGCCTTAGTAATCCAGCCCCCAATCTACTTCGATGCGACCCTGCGCCAAATCCACGTTCAGCACAAAGACCCCAACGAAGGGAATCAGTATTTCTTTCCTGGCCGTTCCGTCGTCAGTGGCTACGCCCTGAATCACCAGCACGTCATGTGCGCCAGTTTCCATCAGCTTGGCCACTTTGCCCAACTCGACATTGTCGCGGTTAAACACCGCGAGGCCGATCAGGTCTTCCCAGTAATACTCGCCGTCGTCCGGTGCGGGCAGTTCTTCGCGGCTCACCGCGATTTCCTGGCCGCGCAAGGCAAATGCGGCATCTCTATCGTCGCAGCCGACAAATTTGGCGACGATGTATCCACCTTGGGCGGCAGATTCTTCG
This sequence comes from Thiobacillaceae bacterium, assembly GCA_043740065.1. GTDB lineage: Bacteria > Pseudomonadota > Gammaproteobacteria > Burkholderiales > Thiobacillaceae > UBA6918. The sequence goes on from JAYUCZ010000116.1 coordinate 1,825, forward strand.
ATCTCGGCATTTTGCCACTGCTCGTTTTTGCCAATTTGCCAGTCGGTGTAATCCAGCAGGCTGTCCAGCGTTTGGGTAAACGTTTGGATTTTGACCCAGCCTTTAACCCCAAACGGCGCGGCAACCCGCCCCATGACAATGCGTTGGGCGTTCTCGCCGCTCATTTCAAACCCGCCCAGTCAGCGCAATGCTTAGTCAGCGCAATTTAGGCAGCAGGCTTGCTTTGCTTGACCAGACGCGCCACGGTGTCAGACAGTTGTGCGCCGTTCTGAACCCAGTGATCAATACGTGCAAAGTCAATGCGGGTGGCTTCCACGCCTTCTTTGGCGACGGGGTTATGGAAACCCAGGCGCTCGATAAAGCGGCCATCACGGCGGCAGCGCGAATCGGCTACCACGACGTTGTAATAAGGACGGTTCTTGGAACCGCCGCGAGACAGGCGAATGACGACCATAATCTTGATCCAGTTAAGGAAAGCGGAAAACCGCGCATTCTAAGCGAAAAAATGCTTATTTGCCAGCGATTTGACAGGGGCGACTGAAGTCGCATGGTTGCCTGCCTCGGCACTACTTCATCCCCGGCATCATGCCCTTCATGCCGCGCATCATCTTGGCCATGCCGCCTTTGGACATCATTTTCATCATCTTTTGCGCTTGCTCGAACTGGCCCAGCATACGGTTGATTTCCTGCACCTGCACGCCCGCGCCCGCCGCAATGCGGCGTTTGCGGCTGGCCTTGAGGAGTTCGGGCTGGCGGCGCTCTTGCGGGGTCATGGAGTTGATGATGCCTTCGACGCGGTTGATGGCCTTGTCTTCGTTGCCGGTCATTTGCGGCATTTGTCCCGCGCCGGGGAGTTTGTCCATCAGCGCGGATAGCCCGCCCATTTTGCGCATCTGGAGGATTTGCGATTTGAAATCCTCCAGATCGAAGTTTTTGCCTTTCTTGACTTTGTCGGCGAGTTTCTTGGCTTCGGCCAGATCGACCGAGGCGTGGGCGTGTTCGATCAGCGACAGCACGTCGCCCATGCCCAGAATGCGCTGCGCCATGCGCTCTGGGTGGAACGGTTCGAGGCCGTCGGGTTTTTCGCTGACACCAATAAATTTCAGGGGTTTGCCGGTGATATGCCGCACCGACAGCGCTGCGCCGCCGCGCGAGTCGCCGTCCAGCTTGGTGAGAATAATGCCGGTCAGCGGCAGCGCTTCGTTGAAGGCTTTGGCGACGTTGATGGCATCCTGACCCTGCATGGCATCGACTACGAATAATGTTTCGACGGGTTTGACTGTGGCGTGCAAAGCCCGAATTTCGGCCATCATGGCCGCGTCGATGGCCAGACGACCGGCGGTATCGACAATAAGTACGTCATAAAATTGCCTGCGGGCATGGTCTTGCGCGGCGCGGGCAATGGCGACAGGGCTGGTTTCGCTGGATTCAAAAAAATCCACATCCAGTTGTTTGCCGAGCAGGCGCAACTGCTCGATGGCGGCGGGGCGATACACGTCGCACGAAGTCAGCAAGACTTTTTTCTTGCGCGATTTCAGCAGGCGGGCGAGCTTGCCGCTGCTGGTGGTTTTGCCCGAGCCTTGCAAACCGGCCATGAGAATGACGGCGGGCGGCTCGGCGGCCAGATTCAAGTCGGCGCTTTCGCCGCCCATGAGTTTGGTTAGTTCGTTCTGAACAATGCCGATCAGCGCCTGTCCAGGAGTCAGGCTTTGCAGCACTTCCGCGCCCATGGCCTTGACTTTGACAGCTTCGATGAACTGTTTGACGACCGGCAGCGCAACGTCCGCTTCCAGCAGCGCCATGCGCACCTGGCGCAGGGTGTCCTGGATGTTGGTTTCGGTGATGCGAGCCTGACCGCGCAGGGTTTTGACAACGCCGGCCAGACGGCCAGTCAGATTTTCTAGCATGATGTTCCTATGACGTTGCGCATGATATTTCTGGTCAGGCTTCCTTGTTGGATGGGCGGGATGGATAATAGACTCCACCCCACTTGAATATGTGCCTATTCTACCAATGACGGTTTTTGCGTACCTATCCTTTGTTGCGGCGATACTTTATGCCGTGTCCGCTTGGCGCTTGTTAAAACGCGACCAGCAAAATCAGCGACCGCTTTGGGTTTCTGCCATATTGCTGTGCGCAATCGTGATTCATGCGGCTTTGCTTGGGCAAAGCGTTTTCAGGCCGGATGCCATTCATCTGGGTTTCTCCAACGCGGTTTCGCTGGTGGCCTGGCTGTCGATCTCGGTTTATGCGCTGACGGCGTTGAAAGTGCCGTTGCCCGGCATTCAAGGCTGGGTGGCCGGGATGGCAGCGGTGAGCGTCCTGTTGCCATTGCTGTTGCCGGATGCGCGCGCCATTCCTTTCTCCGACAAGTTTGGTTTCCGCGCCCATCTGGTGCTGTCCTTGCTGGCGTACTGCCTGTTGTTTATTGCCGCCTTGCAGGCAGTGTTGATGTCGGCTTTTGAAAAACGCTTGCATCACGGCGCGAGCG
>JAYUCZ010000117.1:0-4314 GCA_043740065.1 Thiobacillaceae bacterium
GCCGATGGAAGATGCCAACGAAAAGCTCTCCCGCGCCTGGGGGCAGGTGTCGCACCTGCACAGCGTGATGGACTCGCCGGAATTGCGCGAGGTGTACAACGAAAACCTGCCGAAAATTACCCAGTACTACGCCGAGCTGGGGCAGCACGAAGGGCTGTTCCGCAAGTTCAAGGCGCTGAAAAATTCCAGCGCCTACGCCAGCCTCAACACCGCGCAGCAAAAAATCACCGAAAACGAACTGCGCGATTTTCGTCTGGGCGGCGCGGAATTGCCCGATGCGGAAAAAGCCCGCTTCATGGAAATCCAGCAGGAACTCGCCGCCGCGTCGGCCAAGTTTGAAGAAAATTTACTCGATGCGACCAATGCGTTTTCGCACCTGGTTAAGAACCGCGACGAACTTGCGGGCTTGCAGGACGACGTGCTGGAAATGGCTGCTGAAGCCGCTAAAGCAGATCAACAATCCGGCTGGAAATTTACCCTGCACATGCCGTCGTATTTACCCGTCATGCAGTACGCCGATAACCGCAACCTGCGCGAAACTTTGTACCGCGCTTACGTCACCCGCGCTTCGGAATTCAACGATGCCAAGCTCGACAACACCGCATTGATTGCGCAAATTCTCAAGCTGCGCTACGAAGCCGCCAAGGTGTTGGGCTTTGGCAGTTATGCGGAAGTATCGCTGGAAGCCAAGATGGCGGAAACGCCCGCGCAGGTCATGGATTTTTTGAGCGAACTTGGCCAGCGTGCCAAGCCCTACGCCGAACGCGACATGACCGAGTTGCGCGAGTTTGCCGCCCGTGAATTGGCGCTAAACGACCTGCAAGCCTGGGACATCGCCTACGCCAGCGAAAAACTGCGCGTGGCGCGCTATAGTTTTTCTGACCACGAAGTAAAACAATATTTCCCCGAACCGCAAGTGCTGGCCGGCATGTTCAAGGTGGTGGAAAGCATTTACGGCCTGCACATTCGCGCCTCCAGTGCGCCGGTGTGGCACGAGTCGGTAAAGTTTTTTGAAATTGCCGACCACAGCGGCCAGAAGGTCGGCGAGTTTTATCTGGACTTGTACGCCCGCGCCAGCAAGCGTGGCGGCGCGTGGATGGACGATGCCATTACCCGCCGCAAGCTGCCTTCAATTGATGGGGGCGACCGCATCCAGACCCCGGTGGCTTATCTCAACTGCAACGACACCGCGCCGATGAATGGCAAACCGGCGTTATTTACCCACGACGAAGTCATCACCCTGTTCCACGAATTTGGTCATGGCCTGCATCATCTGCTGACCAAAATCGAAGACCTCGGCGTGTCCGGCATTAACGGCGTGGAATGGGATGCGGTCGAACTGCCTTCGCAGTTTATGGAAAATTTCTGCTGGGAATGGGATGTGGTGCGGCACATGACCCGCCACGCTGAAACCGGCGAACAATTACCGAGAGAACTGTTCGACAAAATGCTCGCCGCCAAGAACTTCCAGTCGGGAATGCAGACTGCGCGCCAGATCGAATTTTCGCTGTTTGACATGCGCCTGCATCACGACCTGCCTGCGGGCAAAACCGCGCTGCAACTCATAGTCGAAATTCGCCAGCAGGTTGCGGTGAGCATCCCGCCCGATTACAACCGCTTTCCCAATAATTTCTCGCACATTTTTGCGGGCGGCTACGCGGCAGGGTATTACAGCTACAAGTGGGCAGAGGTGTTGTCAGCCGATGCCTATGCACTGTTCGAAGAAAACGGAGTATTAAACGCAGAAATCGGCCACCGTTTCTGGAGCGAAATCCTCGCCCAGGGCGGCGCGCGCCCGGCGATAGAATCGTTCAAAGCCTTCCGTGGCCGCGAACCCACCATCGACGCGCTGCTACGGCATAACGGCATGAACTGAATTTCTGCCCAAGCCTGCCGATATAGGGATAGTGTTTCTCGCTTGATGGATTGAACAACATGAAACTTGCACCGGTATTTCTATTCCTGCTGGCTTTGCCCGTGACGCTGCCCGTAGAGGCCAGCCAGTATTACCGCTGGGTCGATGCGCAAGGCAAGGTGCATTACAGCGACCAGCCCGCCCCCGCAGGCACCAAGCAGGCCGCCGGAAAGAATTTCAAGAATGGCGCGGCGGAAAAAACCGCATCCCAGCCGCAGATTTCTGTCACCCTCTACAGCACCGCAACCTGCGGTGCGCCTTGCGAACAGGCAAAATCGCACCTGACCAAACGCGGCGTTGCCTACACCAGCAAAGACCCCGCCACCGATGTCGCCGCCAATGAAGCCCTGCGTGCCAACGGCGGCACCGCCCGCGTGCCCACGCTAATGATCGGCAGCGAAAAACTCGAAGGCTACAACCAAACAGCTTGGGATGCCGCGCTGAATTTGGCGGGCTTTGCCAAGCCAGATGGCGGCAAACCCGGCATCGACAAAAAACCATAAATCCACGGCGACCGAACACCCGATAAAATGGCGGCATGAAAATCGTCGCCTGGAACGTCAACTCGCTTAAAGTCCGTCTGCCGCAACTGCTGGATTTCCTCATCACCCGTCAACCCGATGTGGTGTGCCTGCAGGAAACCAAGCTCGAAGACCACAACTTCCCCCAAGCCGACATCGAAGCCGCTGGCTACCAAGTCGCATTTTCCGGCCAGAAAACCTACAACGGCGTGGCGATACTCTCCAAAACACCGCTGTCGGATGTGCAAATGGGCATCCCGGATTTTGCCGACGAGCAAAAGCGCGTACTGGCCGCCACCATCAACGGCGTGCGCGTAGTGTGCGTCTATATCCCCAACGGCCAGAGCGTCGATTCGGACAAATATCAATACAAATTAAAATGGCTAGCCGCGCTAACTGGCTGGCTAAAGGTAGAACTGGCACACCACCCCAAACTGGCACTGCTGGGCGATTACAACATCGCGCCCGACGACCGCGACGTGCATGACCCGGTGGCCTGGAAGGATCAGGTGCTGTGTACCGAAGCCGAGCGCGAGGCATTCAGTCGGCTATTGGCGATGGGCTTGAAAGACAGCTTCCGCCTGTTTGACCAGCCCGAAAAAACCTACTCCTGGTGGGATTACCGCATGATGGGTTTCCGCCGCAACATGGGCATGCGCATCGACCACATTTTGCTTACCCAGGCACTGGCCGAAAACTGCACCGCCAGCGTCGTCGAACGCGACATGCGCAAACTGGAACGGCCTTCCGATCACGCGCCGGTGATGGCGACTTTGGGGGTTTAGTTATGCTCTGGGACAGGGCTTTGAATGACACGATTTGTGTCAGAAAAACCGTAGCAGGCTATGAGGATTTGGAAGCGGGAAATGTTGCATTGCAAGACCTGACCCCGGAGCTGTGTTGGTATCAGCCACCGCGCTGTAGCAACTGAAATTGAAGGTGGATTTCTGTGGGTGTGGATTGGGTCACATGCCGAGTACGACAAACTCGTTTAAGGGAAGCATCCCATTTAATCGTGAAGCGGTGAATGTTGCATTGCAAGACCTGACCCCGAAGTTTTTGACCCCGAAGTTTTTTGGTAGCAGGCTATGAGGATTTGGAAGTGGTGGATGTTGTGTTGCAAGACCTGACCCCGGAGCTGCAGCGCCATGGATTGGGTGACAACGGAAACAGGTTCAATCACTGACGGAAACCACCTAACAATTCATCAATGACCGGGGTCAATTTCTCTTCCGTACTTGCCCACTTATTTAAAGCAAGTCCCCCACTATGGGTGTAGGTGGCCGACGCAATAGTGTCGTCGCCACGACGGAGACGGAGTTCGACATGGCGGAGAAAAGGTGCCAAGTCCCAGCCTCGAAATGCCGTGTACCAGAGCGTGTACTCGCAGCGCTCAGGAGCCTTGTCTCGATAGACTATGGTTTTGATGTTGTAGCGCTGAAATCCGTTCTCCAGAACCAAGATCAAATCAGTTACGGCAACTTTTGGGTTTTCTTCGATGCACACTAATTTCAGTGGATGCTGTGCTGCGTCGACCTTCCGCACATTGACGGTCGTGCACGCGGATAGCGCCAGCAGTATCGATAGCGAGGCAACGAGTTTGAGAGTGTTCATGGACGGTTCCTTGATTGCAGAGGTCTAACGTTTGAAATCACCGGCGCTGCGCGGCTTTATCGCGCAGCGTCCGGTGGATTGATGGGTTGGGCGTCATTGTGTGCCGTAGATGCCTAGCAGGCTATTGAGCGACTTAGAAAGGGATGTGTCGTACTTCTTGTCGAGCTTGGCTTGCGTCGCCAGCGCCACAAAAACCTTTTCTCCAACGATCCGCGTCGCGTAGGGGAGCGCGGTGTAAAACGAAAGCATGTCACGAATATCGTT
>JAYUCZ010000118.1:0-22677 GCA_043740065.1 Thiobacillaceae bacterium
CGGGGTGGTGGTGTTGGCGCAACCGGCCAGCGCCAGCAACAGCAAGGTGGGAACGAGTTTGAGTTCTAGGTTTTTCGCTAAGTTATTCATGGCGTTCTCCAAATCAATTCATGCGCAGGCTGTTGGGGTCGGCCTTGACCGGCGCGGCGGGTGCTGGCGGCGGGGTGGCGCTTTCCATGCGGCCTTCGAGGAAGAATTCCTTGCGGTCGGGGGCTTTGAAGTTATCCGTGGGCAAGCGGTAATTAGGCGGCAGCGGTTTAACCAGACGCGGCGTAACCACGAACATCAACTCGGTTTTGCCTTCCTTGAACTCGCTGCTGCGGAACAGCGCGCCCAGAATGGGAATCTCGCCCAACAGCGGCACGCGCCTGACGGCTTCGGTGATGTTGCTCTTGATGAGCCCGGCAATGGCGAAGCTTTGACCATCGTTAAGTTGCACGGTGGTGGAGGCTTTGTGCACGGAGAATGAAGGGAGCGCAGTTTCACCAAGTTTTACACCTTCTACAACTTCCGAAACTTCGGGTTCAACCTTGAGGTTGATGCGTCCGCCCGCCAGCACGGTGGGCAGGAATTTCAGGCGCACGCCGAATTCTTTTTCTTCCAGGGTAATCGTCGTTCCGCCTATCCCCGTGGCTTGCGATACGGGGACGAAGATTTTTCCGCCGGAAAGGAAACTGCCCTCCTGCCCGCTAATGGCCATGATATTGGGCTCGGCCAGGATGCGTAAAATGCCGTCTTCTTTCTCGGCGTCAATTTTGAACGTGGCACCGTTTGGCCCGGTAAATGTGAGTAAGCCCGCTGGGCCAATACCCAGAGCCAAAAGCGAAGTCACCGAAGTCACCAACGACGGATTGCCGCCAAGACCTGAAAAGGATGTGCCCAACTTATCCAGCAATTTCTTGGACACTTCGGCCACTTTCACTTCCAGCAAGACCTGCATGGGCTCGGTAATACGGAGCATGTTGATGATGGACACCCCCGCCACCGAACGTGCCTGGCTGAAATTGGTGCTGCCGCTGACACTAACCTGGGTGCCGCCGCCCACTGTACCGCCGCCCGCCACCACTGGGATGACCAGGTCGCGGTTAATGTGGCGAATATAAGCATCGGCGATATCCACTGCCTGGGAAGCCGCCACTGCGCTGGACACCGTGCCGGTCAGCACCAGGGACTTAGCCGCCGTCACCACTTTGATGCCATTTTCATCCGGCAGCAGTTGCGCGAGTTTGGATTCGAGTTCGCTGGTATCAAACTCCACGTCCATGTCGATGACGGCAGTTTTGTCGTCCTTGGTCCACAAGGTGATGTTGGTGCTGCCGTAGCGTTTTGGCAGCATGTACAGTTCGGTAGGAGACAGCAGGGTGTAATCCACCACGGTGGGGTCGCTGACGGAAACGCGTTTGAGCGCGACTTTGCCGGTGCGGATGATGAAGGATTTGCCGGCCAGCGCCTTGATCGGCGCGAGGCCGTCGCGACCGATGCTGAGTTCCATCGCGCCTTGTTGCGGCATGACGTACTCGGTGGTGGCGGCGCTTGATGCTACCGTGCTGGCCAGCACGCCGGACAGCGTCAATGCCATGATCAGTGCGGTCAGACCCTTGTGCGGTTGGTTCATGTTGTTCTCCCTTGGTTAGTCATTGTTGCCTTGATCCCGGATTGTTCATTGGAGACTCCTTCCCCCTTGCGGGTGGAAGGTTGGGATGGGGGTGAAAGATTTAGTGGCGATTCAAGCATTTCACCCTCTCCCCAACCCTCTCCCCTCAAGGGAGAGGGAGCAAAAAGCAATGCCGAATTAGCAAACGTGCTATCTCGATTGATCGTGTACATCAAAATTCCATTTCGGTTTTGCTAAGACCCTTGATCACTTCTACCGAATCTTTTTTTGCCGCCGCAGGTACTGGTGCGGTGAAGACGGGTTCGGCCGCTACCCGAATATCCATCATGATGGCCGCGCCGTTTTTGTTCCAGACGATGAGGTTGGTGCTGCCCACCGATTTGCCCAACACGTAAATTTCGCGCGGGTTGATCGGGGTAATGTCGGCCACCGCCGGGTTGGCCACCGAAATACGCGCCGCCGGAACTTCCAGACGCAGGATGATGGATTTGTTGACCATCACATCCAGGGGCGGGGCGATTTCGGTGGTGGTGGTGACGACCGCTACCGCTTCTGGGGCTTTGGCGGCGGGGGCCACGGCCAGAACCTGGCTGTTTGCAAAGAGCAAAACTGCGAGACCTGCCATCGCAAGACCGGCCAATCTGCCTTCAACACGTTTGTTTGCTGCGTACTCCATTTTGATGCCTCTTATGCTCATATGCTCAACTTGAACCCGCTTCATCCGAGATTGCCCGTTAGCCCCTCTCCCTTGATGGGAGAGGGGTTGGGGAGAGGGTGAAATGGTGAAATCACCACGCCAATGCCTTCACCCTCTCCCCAGCCCTCCCCCATCAAGGGGGAGGGAGTTTCTAATGAACAATCCAGGTTCATATTTACTTCTCTACCTTGAATTCCATCTCGGTGCGGGTCAGCCCCTTGATGACTTCGATTTTCTCGGTTTCTGCTGCGGGTTTTGCCGCGCTTGCCTTGGTTGCTGGCTTGCTGTGGACAACCACGCGCTTGACGACTACTTTGGGTTCTCCGGCGGCTGGCGGGGGCGGTTCTTTAAAGGCCAGCAAGTCTTTGCGGCGTGCGCCTTCGGAGGGTACATCCTGGGTATCGAGCTGGTTGCGCAACACCAGGCTAAGGCTACCGATGCTGCGGGCGAGGTCGAGTTTTTCAACTTGATCCGGCCCCAGTTCCAGCGTGACGGCATTAACGACCTTGGGTTTGGTGGGGTCGCGCTCGGCCTCTTGCGCTACGGCCAGCACAAGGATTTTTTCCAGCACGATTTTGGAAATGGGGTTGTCCTGGTTGTCCTGAGTGTTGACCATGATGTCGACGAAATTGCCGGGCAACGCAAAACCGGCCACGCCGACAATTTCGTTCACCTTGACGGTGAGGGCACGCTTGCCGGGGGTAATGACTGCGGACAAGCCGCCTTTGCTGCCGATTGGCGCAAGTTTGCTTTCCAGCACCGGCTCGCCAGCAGCAACAGCGGAGCTGGCAACACGATCCTTGATCTGGGCAGGGTTATCGTAAGCGCCCTTGGGCTTGCTGCCACGCGGCCAATCGGCCAGCGTAACCAGTTCGGGCGTAACGGGTGTGCCTGCCGGAATCTCGGCCTTGGCGACCACCACTTTGGCGGTGGCCAGGCTGCCTTGCTCGGAAAGCCAGCGCGAGGCAAAGACCACCGTCACCGCTGCCACCAGAATGGACAAGCCCAGCATGATTAGTGCTCTTGCGTTTCTCATTGTATGTCTCCCGTTTTCATGACTGGTGTACCGAATCGGCTAGCGCGTCCGCCGTAAAGTAGTTGTGCCATGCCCAATCCAGCATTTCTTCGTTTAACTCCGGGCGCTTGCCGTCGTACTTGGCTACGTCCAGCACCTGACGCAGGATGTCGCGCGGCACACAGGCCAGCAGCGGGCGACCCTCGCGATAATGGTGATGATGCAATAAGTAATGTAGGCCATCTTCAGAAAAAGGTATGCCAAACTCGTTGCAAACCTGTTTGAAAATGGCGCGGTAGTCGTCTTCGTCCAGCGGGCCGAGCGGAATCTTGTAACCCAGGCGACGCAGAAAGGCTTCGTCGGCCAGATCGGTGGGCTTGAGGTTGGTGCTGAACACGACGGTAACATCGAACGGCACCATAAATTTTTTGCCGTTGTGCAGCGACATGTAATCCAGATGGCGATCCAGCGGCACAATCCAGCGGTTCATCAAGTCGCGCGCCTTGACCAGTTGACGCCCCAGATCGTCAATGATGAGCAAGCCGTTGTTGGCTTTCATTTGCGGCGGCAAGGTGTAGAAACGCGAACTTTCGTCAAAGTCCAGATCCAGCATGGACAGCGTCAACTCGCCGCCCGTCAGCACAATGGGGCGCTTGCACAACACCCAGCGGTCATCGCGGCGCTGGCGCTCCAGGCGAAATTCAACGACGGATTCCGGAGCCACGGTTTCGTGCACCAGCGGGTCGTACGCCTGGATAATTTCGTTATCAACCAGAATGGCGTGAGGGATAAACACATCGCCAGACAGGGCATGTGCCAAACGCTCTGCCACAAAGGTTTTGCCGCTGCCCGCCGGGCCATACACAAATACCGCCCGGCCAGAATTGATGGCCGCGCCGAAGGTATCGAGGATGTGTTGTTTGATCACAATGCCGTCAAAGGCACGTTTGATCATCGCACGCGTAATGGACTGTCCGGCCAGCGATTGCGCCTTGATTTGCGCGATATAGATCTGCAAGGTAACCGGAGCAGGTCCGGCGTACTGACAACGCGCCAGATAATCGTTGGCGCGCAGCTTGCCCAGATCGGTCAGGTTGTAAATGATGCTGGCCTCAGAGTCGCTGCGATGGGAAATTTCACACAGCCTCTCGTTGCGCATAAAGGCCAGAATCGGTTCCAGCACAGAGATGGGCAAGTGGACACGGCTGGCAAGTTCGGAGAGCTTGAGCTGGCCGCCGCGATAAAGAATTTTTGCAATGAGTTCCAACACAAAGAAGAAACTCAACCCGGTTTCTTCCAAAGTACGCGATGCCGGCATGAATTCCGGCATCGGTTTCCGAGCTGCGCCACTCAATTCGCTCACGACCCACCCCTTTTCTTTTTCAACCGAGATCATTCATTGGCCAGTTTGCTACCGCTTCCGCCTCCCTCTCCCTTGAGGGGAGAGGGTTGGAGAGAGGGTGAAATGCTTGAATCACCACATAACACCCCACCCCCACCTTCCCCCTCAACGGGGAAGAAGTCTCTAACAAACAAGCTCGGTTCAAACCACCTGAAGCCTTGTAAGGAGACCCCGAAACCAACTGCGTATTCATTACGGTTTTACAATGGTTCATGGCGCACCAAAAAGCAAGTAAGCCAAACTGCCACAAGCAATCGCCACCGCGTAAGGCAAACGTGCAGCAGTTTGCAATTTGTTTTTATCGCCTGTACCCCGCGCATCCAGTTCGGAAAACCCCAGCTTCCACATAATGAACAGGTTGCTGCCGAGCTTGCCCCAAGCTCTGCCAAAAGTGGCAAACACAATCACCAGCAAACCGCCAGCCAGAAACGTGTACAGCACCATCCACAACACATCCTGCGCACTACCTGCAAATCCGCCCGCCATCGCCATCAGCTTGACATCGCCTGCACCCAGCAAGCGCAACAGGTTAAAAGGCAATAACACCACCAGGCCTGTCAATGCACCAGCCAGAAACATCCATAATCCAGACAGCCCGGAAATCAGAACATGCAAAATCAATGCCGTGATCAACCCAGCCAAAACCAACTTGTTGGGAACCCTGCGCTCACGAACATCCCAATACACCGCGCCACACAAGTACACAGCCAGGGGAAACCATAAAAACAACTGGGATTGCGCCAAGGGCATCAGGCCTGACAGGACAAATTCTTCACGCAGTTGGACACATAGTCATATGTGGCATTGAGTTCCGAACCGACCGTGGCAACAGCGCCGACAATGACGACCGCGATCAGCGCCGCAACCAGCGCGTACTCGATTGAAGTCACGCCACCATCCGCCTGAAACCACCCCTTTAATCGCGTCCAGATGGTCATAACAACCCCCCGTGTTGTGCCCCCAATTGGCACGCCGCCACGCATACTGCCCGTGGTGGCGGTTTTTATGCGCTTGTGCCGTTATTGAGCGTTATTGAGTTCATCCCCGACCTTGTCAAAAGTCAGGTTCAACTCCGTGCCAACATACTTGACCGATGCGATGATGACCACCGCAATCAAGGCGGCAATCAAGCCATATTCAATGGCAGTTACACCTTCTTCGTCACGAACGAATTGTTTAATATTGAGCCACAAAGTTTTCATGATTAACCCCTTGATAAATTTCGGCAAGATCGCCGTTACACCCCGCAGGGCAGATTGGAGATTACGCTCCCCATACACAACATAGCAAAGAAATCCCCTCCTGCAACCTATGTCGAAAGTAATAGCGTAGTACCAAAGTCGTAAGCCCTCTTATTGATCCGGCCAGATGGGGTTAGAACTTCATCCGGGATTGTCCATTGAAAGCGCATGCCTGGGGGGCGGCGCTCCCACAGGGAATCGCCGAGCAATTCAAAAAATGTCATCGCCAGCGTCCCCACCCCAACCCTTGCGTGAGGAGAGTGCCAAAAATCAACGCCAAACAGGCTAATGGACAATTTGAGTTAAACCCGAATAATCCATTGGGGATAAATCTGGGTATTCCCCCCCTTGATAAAGGGGGGTTAGGGGGGATTTGTTGGGCGTAACCCGCCCTGGCAAAGCTAAAAATCCCCCTCAATCCCCCTTTATCAAGGGGGAAGCAAATCGAATTTTCCAATGAACGCTGCCTATCCGATTAATTGCCAAAACCCACACCCTGTAGGGCGAAATAAGCGCAGCGCATTGCGCCGTATGGTGGAACACATTCGGCGGATTACGCTGCGCTAATCCGCCCTACGAAGGCTAAAATCCCCCTCAATCCCCCTTTATCAAGGGGGAAGCAAATCGAATTTTCCAATGAACTATCCTGGCTAATGGATAGTTCGGATAAAAACGTTCAGTGAAACAGCCCGGTAATGCCGTTGATGACCGCAGACAATCCCTCATAAGCAGGGACTGCCCACCAGCCAGCAATGTCGATGCCGAAGCCCAAGCCCAGAATGATGCTCAACGCCGCGTAGAGCAAAACCAGTTGGAAGATGAGGGAAGATTGATTACTCTTCATGCGTTATGTTTAGCACACGGTCAGGTTTAAGGAAACGCTGATTTATTCTCCCGCATGACAGTGGAAGATTTGCAGGAGTCCCCGCAAGGAGCAGGCCGCAGTTGCAGTGTATGGGCTGGCGGGAAAAGTCCTGCGCTGGAACTTTCTGGTCTTACAATAAACCCAGATTGTTCATTAGCCGGTTTGGCATTGCTTTTAGCCCCCTCTCCCTTGAGGGGAGAGGGTTGGGGAGAGGGTGAAATGCTTGAATCACCACGTAATGCCTCACCCCCATCCCAGCCTTCCCCCCTCAAGGGGGAAGGAGTTTCTAATGGACAATCCCGGAGTAACGGTGAAAAGCCAATATGATTGCCACCTGTTGCGCTTTCTATAGCGAATGGTGGCCTCATGATTCATGGATCATAAAATTGTGAAACCCAACTTAGCCATGCGCGGGAACTTATTGTGGGCCTTGATTCCGGGGACGGTGGCATTCATTTTGGCCATCGCCCAAAGTGTCCGCCTGCTGAAGGATGGGGACACGTTTTGGCATATCGCCGCCGGGCGGTGGATTGTGGAACACGGAACAATTCCGCACGTCGATCCCTTCTCCTTTACGCTTCCCGGCATCCCGTGGACAGCCCACGAGTGGCTTTCGGAAGTATTGTTGTACCTCGCCTTCCAGGCCGTCGGCTGGCCCGGTGTCATTGTGCTGACTGCAACGGCGTTTGCCGCCGCATTAGCCTATCTCACACACTTCCTGCTGCGCTACCTTGCGCCCATCCATGCGTTGATGTTTTCCATGCTTGCCATGGGCATGGCCGCGCCACACCTGCTTGCACGCCCCCACTTGTTGGCCATGCCCTTGCTGGTATTCTGGGTCGCGCGCCTGGTTCGCGCGAGCGAGGAAGGTCGCACGCCCGGATTCTGGCTGCTTGGCATCATGGTGCTGTGGGCCAATCTCCATGGCAGCTTTACCCTTGGTATCGCCCTGACGGCGGCCTTTGGAATCGAGGCCGTACTCAACACGCAGGGGCGTGTGGAGCGGCGTATTGCGGCAAGAAAATGGCTGACCTTCCTGGCGCTGGCGAGTCTGGCCGGGATACTCACACCGCACGGGATAGAGGGCATCCTGTTCACGGCCAGGGTGCTGGATATGTCCTACGCGCTTGGCAACATCAACGAGTGGGCCTCCCCCAATTTCCACAATTTCCAATTTCTGGAACTGTGGCTGCTGCTGTTTCTTTTGCTTGCCCTTACACGCGGTCTTCGGCTTCCCCCGGTCAGGCTGGTGATATTGCTGGTACTCATCCATATGGCTCTCAAACACGGCAGGAACGTGGAATTGCTCGGGCTACTCTCGCCCCTTATCCTCGCCTCGCCTATCGCTGCACAATGGTTCGCACATCCGGATCCCGCCGCGCAAACAGGAAAACCGGACAGATTCTTTGACCAGTATGCGCGGCCTGCCGGTTCGATGGCAATCGTCATCATGCTGGTTATGTTTGGAGCCGATTTCCTCTACAAGGCGCAGCAAGGCCGGATCGCGCCTTCCGAAAAACACCATCCCATCGCCGCCATCCGGGCGGTCGAAAAAGCAGGCATCACGGGGCCGGTTTACAACCAGTACAATTTTGGCGGCTATCTGATTTTTTCCGGAATCCCGGTCTTCATCGATGGGCGTGCGGACATGTACGGGGATGACTTCATGGAGCGCTACCTGGAGGCTTACCGGCTTCGGCAGACGAGTAACCTGGAGAAGCTTCTGGACAAGTACAAGGTTCGCTGGACGGTATTGGGGCCGAATGCGCCGGCGGTTACCCTGCTCGACCACCTGCCGGGCTGGCGTCGCCTGTATGCCGATGGTACGGCGATCGTGCATGTGCGCGCCGATGCCGCCGGGGTTTCGGAGCCTTGAACCTGCCTTCCGGTCGCTGGCCGCGTCTCGCCCTGATTGTCGGCCTTTGCCATTTTTCCCTCTTGATCTGGCTTGGGCTTAGCCGCCATTGGGGCTATCTGACCTCGATCAATGATCTCGGGATATTCGACCAAGCCGTCTGGGGGATCTTGAACGGAGCCCCCTTTCTCAATACCAACAACCCGTTTGGCTTGCCCATTAATTGGCTCGGCTACCACTTCAACCCCATCCTGCTTGTCTTCGCTCCTTTCTACCTGATTTACCCGGCTGCGGAATGGCTAATCCTTTTCCAAGCGGTCGCCATCTCCATCACTGCATGGCCGTTGTATCTGATTGCCAGGCGAGTGGTTCAATCAGAACGTGCTGCCTTCATGTGGGCGGTTGTCTACCTGGTGAATCCCTTCGTTTTGAATGCTGCGTTTTGGGATTTCCACCCGGTATC
Source organism: Thiobacillaceae bacterium (assembly GCA_043740065.1). GTDB lineage: Bacteria > Pseudomonadota > Gammaproteobacteria > Burkholderiales > Thiobacillaceae > UBA6918. The sequence continues at coordinate 9,154 of JAYUCZ010000118.1, forward strand.
TTTGGCCGCGCCCTTCATGGCTCTGGGTGTGCTGGCCATCGAGAAAAGCGAACCGTGGCTATTGGGCTTGGCCTGCCTGTTTCTGCTGCTCATACAAGAGCATTTCGGAATCGCGGTTGCCGGCTTCGGCATTCTGTGGTGGCTGCGTAACAGGAGCTTGGTTCCCGCGCTGGTTACATTGGGCGCGGGGATTGCGCACACCGTGTTGGTAGTGGGGGTGATCATGCCGGCACTTTCGCCTACCGGCGGCCATATCATGCTAAGCGGCGATCTTGGCCAGTTGAGCCGCTACAGCTGGCTGGGAAACTCGGTCGGGGCGCTTGCTTCAAACCTCCTTTCACATCCCGTCATCGTGCTCAAGACGGTTTTTGTCGACCTGCATGGCGGGTTCTATCTGGCTTTGCTTCTCCTGCCTTTTGGATTCCTGCCACTGGTCGGCATCGAGTTCCTGATCCCCGCATTGGCAGACTTGCTGGCCAACCTGCTGTCGGCCAATCCCATGCCACGCAGCGTGTTCGCCTATCATTCAATTTCAGCCATGCCCTTGCTTGCAGCGGCGGCAATATACGGATCTGCGCGGATCCTGCCGAGACTGCGGGTCTCGTCGCTTGGCCTGGGAGCGGAAGTTCTCTTCGCCAGCCTGCTGTTCGGTTATCTGCTTGCGCCATTGCCTCTTCCCTCCGCGCGCAACTATTGGCATCCGACCGGGTGGCCAACCGAGCCCGAAGCGGAACTTTTGGAAATACGCAAGCTAATCCCGCCGGGGGGTTCGGTTTCCGCCCAGGCGAATGTAGGCGCGCACTTCTCGCAGCGCTATCGTCTCTATGCGTTTCCCGGGCAAATAGAAGCGGTCGATTTTATCGTGCTTAGGCTGGCGAGCCCGACGGAGCGCATACAAGGCCAGAGCCACGGCGAGATTGGCAGCCTTGGGTATCATCTAACCATCCCGCCGCAACAATATCTACGTGCCGTAGAGCAGTTGCTGATCGGCAAAACCCACGGCGTGGCGTACTGGAATTCACCGTGGCTTGTTTTTTCCAAGGAAGCGCGGACTTCTGAAGACACCAGGCGAGTCGTGCGGTCGCACCTGGCATACCTGGAAAAAGCGTATATGCCGGAAAAATATGGCCAGGCTCGTCCCGGAAAACTGGCTGAATGAGGGCTATGCAAAAGCTGCCACCACTTGACCTTCGGCCCGGATATTGGGCGCTCTTGTTCTTGTTGCTGTTAGTGGGGCACTCCGGACACCCCATGGATAGCGATGAGGGCATGATCCTGAACGGTGCCTGGAACCCCTGGAACGGGCGCACACCCTACACGGATTTTTTCGAGTACATGACCCCGGGCAGTTTCCATGCGGTGTTTTGGCTGTGGAAACTGTTCGAGCCGCACTATTTAGTCGCCAAGGCGCTCGCCGTGCTGAGCGTTTTCTCAGGCTGCATCGGCATTTACCTAACGGGTCGGTTGCTGGCATTCAACGGTTTTTCCTATGCGGGACCGCTGTTGTATGCCTTGGCTTCCTTCGGCTGGCCCCTCATCAACCACAATACCTTCAACATCGTCTTGATCATCTGGGCGATGTATTTTTTCGCCCGATCGCTGGGAACTGCATCAATTCCCTGGATTTCGGCCAGCGGCCTGACTGCCGGTCTCTCGGCGCTTTTCCTGCAGCACAAGGGCGCGATTCTGGTCTTGGCGACCGCCGCCTTTCTCGTTTTCCTCTGGGCCTCGGAAAAACGCTCGGTCTGGTTGAAAGGCTTGTTCGCCTACCTGTTGTGCGCGGCGGCGCCATTGCTGATCCTGTTGAAATGGCCCCTGGAGTCACTTTTTGTGAATCTTGTTTGGTTTCCACTGTTTCATTACTCAGGCGTTAACAAGGTTTCGCTTTGGCCCTGGTATCTAGCCTGTTGCGCTCTGTTTGCAAGCTTGTCGCTGCTGCGAGGCGGTTTCAATCGAGTGGTCGGTTTTCTTGCGCTGGCTCAAGTGGCCTTGCTGCTGACCACGCTGCAAAGAACGGATTACATGCATGTCTCAATCACGCTAGCCCCCCTCCTGGCGCTGCTGCCCTACCTGCACGCACGCGCGGAATTGAAATCAAAACGGGTTCGATGGCTTCAATTCTTTCCCTTGTTGGCATTTCTGATTAGTTTCCTTATTGGAGTGGTAGCCATCGGGCTGTCGCATATGTACTATTTTGGGCAGGAAGGGGCCCCGGATCTGAAGAGATTTGTGCGGCTGCACTGCGGCGGATCGCCGTATCTGTATGCCGGCCCATTCTTGCCGGGACTTTACTACGAGACCCGCAAGCTCAATGCAACTTCCTTCAGCGTGCTCTTGACCGGCTTCAATACGCCAGAACAATTTGATCAGGCGAGAAAGGAATTGGAAACCCACAAGCCGAGCTGTGTTGTAATGAATCATGCGATGGTGGAAAAATACAACTACGATTTAAACAACCCAGTCGATGAATACATTCGCGTGAATTACGAACATGAGAAAAGCTTTGGCAATTCGACGGTTTACATGAGGAAATTGTGAATAACGCGCCCCCCTCCATGCCATCTCGATATTCAGAAGAACCAAGGGGAACGTTAGCCCTCGTTGTGCCCTGTTACAACGAGGATGAGGTGCTGGAAATCACGATACCCCGTCTGTTGCAATTTCTCGAAGAGCTTTCTGCCAAACGTCTTTGTGCCGAGCAGAGCTTCGTTGTCATGGTTGATGATGGCTCCAGTGACAATACCTGGGAGGTTATAGCCGCTACGGCGGCCCACTACCCCCAACGCGTGCGCGGGCTGCGCCTGGCTCACAATGTTGGTCATCAAGGCGCTTTGCTGGCCGGCCTCGATTACGTGACCGGGAAGTGCGGCGCGGCGGTGAGCATGGATGCCGACCTGCAGGATGATCTGACTGCCATACCTGCAATGATCGAAGAGTGGCGCAAGGGGGCGGAGCTGGTGCTTGGGGTCAGGGAGTCGCGTGAAACAGACACCTGGTTCAAGCGCAATACGGCGCTCGGTTTTTACCGGCTGATGAAATGGATGGGCGTCAATCTTGTAGAGAACCATGCCGATTTCCGCCTGATGTCAGATCGCGCCTTGCGTAATTTGCATCGTTTTCCCGAGTCCAATTTGTTTTTGCGCGGGTTGATGCCTTTGGTGCATCAGCGAATGGCGGTGGTGTCCTACAGACGCGCGGGACGGTTGGCAGGGAAGACGAAGTACCCGCTGGGCAAAATGCTGGCTTTGGCCTGGAACGGCATCACGTCGTTTTCAGTGGTGCCATTGCACCTTGTTACTTTCGCCGGCTTTCTCGTTTTTCTGACTTCGCTGTTCATGATTGCCTATGCCGTGATCGGGCTTGTGACCGGCAGTACCTTGCCAGGCTGGGCTTCGGTGGTGATCCCTCTTTACCTGTTGGGCGGTCTTATCATGCTGTCGATCGGCGTGGTAGGCGAATATGTGGGGAAACTGTTCCTTGAAACCAAGCGGCGGCCCCGTTTCCTGATCGACACCATTGTGGGCGACGATGAATAATCCATTCAAACGCGTGGATTTCGACGAATATGCCGATCGCTACGAAGGCCTGTTGAAAGAACAATTGGGCTTTTTCAGCAAGGATCGCGGCTATTTTTCCGAATATAAAGTTGCATTGGCCGCCGCGCATATGCCTATCCCGCCGGCAACCATATTGGATTTCGGGTGCGGCATCGGGCTGAGCCTGCCTTACCTGAAACAGCACTTTCCCAATGCGCAACTGTTCGCAACGGATCTCTCGGAAAAGAGTCTCGCCCACGTCCGCAAGCATTTTGCCGATGTATCGGTGCTATTGGATGGCGAGGTGGACGGCAAATCATTCGACATGATTTTCGTTTCCGGTGTTTTTCACCATGTGCCTGTCGAACAGCGCGAACGTGTGGCAAAACGGCTTGCGACACTGCTGTCCGGGCGTGGTGAACTGTTCGTCTTTGAGCACAATCCCTTCAACCCCGTGACTCGGCATATGGTTTCAACCTGCCCGTTCGATGATGACGCAGTGCTGATCTCACTGAAAGACATGAAGCGTCTGCTAGGCGATGCGGCCGAGTTGCAACTTACCGGATCGGGGTACTGCCTGTTTTTTCCGCAGGCCATGCAGCGATTGCGTTCCTTTGAAAAAAGGCTGCGCAAGATTCCGTTAGGAGGCCAATATTTTATCGTCGGCCGCAAGTGACAGCACAACCGGGCGGATTGGGCGGTTTTCCGTTGCCGGGATCGTTAACACTGCCATCGGTTATGCCATCATTTTCGGAGGGATGGCGCTGGGGTTTTCCCCGTATGCCAGCAATCTTGCAGGTTATATGGTTGGCCTATGCTGTTCATTTTTCCTGAGTAAATATTTCGTCTTTCTTGCCCATGGCAGCGGGCGCGGCCAAGCCGGACGTTTTCTTGCCGCGTTTGCGGTCGCTTACGTGGCGAACCTGGCGTTGTTGCATGCAAGTTTGCAAGCAGGTGTCGGGCATGTTGCCGCGCAAATAGTGGCGGGCGCTCTCTATCTCGTAGTCATGTACGTACTGCTGCGGTCATGGGTTTTCAGAAAATAGCGCCGTACTATTTAGCTGAATGGCAGGTAAATGAGCGGCACTGCTATCTTGGGCTTACTCGGATTCATTTTGACAGAACCACTTGAAAACATTAGAATTCGCGCCTTGCTTCACGGGGTGATGTAGCTCAGACGGTTAGAGCGGTGGATTCATAACCCACAGGTCGGCAGTTCGATTCTGCCCATCACCACCAAAGATTATGTTGCCCAAGAGCCACAAACATACGATTTATTTGGCGAAATAGATGCTATACGCCATGGTTCATGGCGTTCATTCTGCTTAAATATTGAGACTCTTCGGGATAAGGGACACCACATGAACAGATTAATCGGCTGGTTATTTCCTAAGCGGATACCAGTTCCATCTAATCACGACAAAATAGACGAAGATTTTGCGGAAACCCTACGCGCCTCCCTGTCAGATGGCAGCGTGTCAATGGGCATGGGGAAAATGTTTACCAAAGAAGAACACGACAGGTTATACCAATCACTCAAAAACTATCGTTTTACTGATTAAACGGGATTTGATGTCACCACGCGCCGCCATATGGCGGTTTTTTTCTATCCGCGTCATGTAAACATGAATGAAGATCTAACCAAGCTGCTTGAGCTATTCAAGCAAATAGAGCCACTACAAAAGCAAGTAGAGGCTTACGGCAGAGGGTTGGATGGCCCAGCATTAAATGAAACCAGAAATGCCACTTACCATCTATTGCTGGCTTTGCGCAGTGAATCGGCGGCGAGAGAAGATCAAATTGGAAAAGCCGAGCGTCACGCACAACGCGCCATTTACGATTGCCACGAGGCGATGATCTTAAAAGAATTGAATACATTCCGCGTCTTTAAAGAAGACTACCGAAATATTGAAATTACGCCTGTATTGCCGAGTTATTTAGCCTTCTTACAGATCGCCAATGATGCTCAATCCAAAATTGAGGACGGGCGTAAAGAAAACGGCGAGAATCGTGAAAAATTTTACGCAGAACTACGCCCTTGCCTCGACAGCATTAGAGACATCAACAAAAAGTGTGTGGTAGCACGCGAGGAACTCAACAAGACAATTGACAGATACAACAGCAACCGAGCGTGGTCAACATTAGGAAAAATAGGCTCCGTAGTATTTGCGTTAGTCACTTTAGCAATTGCACTTGTTGCTTGGCTATACCCGCAAACCCCATCGTAGATAGCCCACACATTTTCGCCCTCAGTCTTATAACTGCCCGGCGCACTGCATGAAAAAACTCTATATCAAGACTTTCGGCTGCCAGATGAACGAGTACGACTCGGACAAGATGGCGGATGTGTTGCGCGTGTCGGACGGCTTTGAAACAACCGATACGCCGGAAGATGCGGATGTGATTCTGTTCAATACCTGTTCGGTGCGCGAGAAGGCACAGGAGAAGGTGTTTTCCGATCTGGGTCGGGCGCGCAAGCTCAAGGCCAAAAATCCCAACATCATTATCGGTGTGGGCGGTTGCGTAGCCAGCCAGGAAGGCGCGGCGATAGTGTCGCGTGCGCCTTATGTGGATGTGGTGTTTGGTCCGCAAACCTTGCACCGTTTGCCGGAGCTGATCGCAAAAAATCGCGCCACTGGCCGCCCGCAGGTGGATATTGCGTTTCCGGAAATCGAGAAGTTTGATCATCTGCCGCCCGCCAGGGTAGAGGGCGCAACGGCTTATGTGTCGATCATGGAGGGCTGTTCCAAGTACTGCACGTTTTGCGTGGTGCCGTACACACGCGGCGAGGAGGTTTCGCGCCCGTTTGACGATGTGATGCGCGAAGTGACGCATCTGGCCGAACAGGGGGTGAAGGAAATTACCCTGTTGGGGCAGAACGTTAACGCCTATTGCGGCAAACTCGACGATGGCGAAACCGCCGACTTTGCGCTGCTGCTGGAGGTCATCCATGACATCGAAGGCATCGCCCGCATCCGCTATGTGACCAGCCACCCGCGTGAAATGACCGAGCGCTTGATTGCGTGTTACCGCACCCTGCCCAAGCTGGTTTCGCATTTGTTCTTGCCGGTACAGGCCGGTTCGGATCGCGTGTTGGCGGCGATGAAGCGCGGCTATACGGCGCTGGAATATAAAAGTCTGGTGCGCAAGCTGATGGCCGCCAGGCCGGATTTATGTATTTCGTCGGACTTTATCGTGGGCTTTCCCGGCGAAACCGAGGCCGATTTTGAGGCCACCATGAAGCTGATCGCCGAGGTGGGTTTTGATGCCTCGTACTCGTTTATTTACAGCAAGCGCCCCGGCACACCGGCGGCCGACTTGCCGGACGATGTGCCGCACGCGGTCAAGCAGGCTCGGCTGGAACGTTTGCAGGCTGCAATCAAAGTCAATGCGCAACAGGTTAACCAGAAGATGCTGGGTACAGTGCAACGGGTATTGGTGGAAGGCGAATCCAAGAAAGATGCCGCTGAGTTAATGGGGCGCACTGACAATAACCGCATCGTGAATTTTGTCGGGCAGCCGCGCTTGATTGGTCATTTTGTAAACATCACCATCACCCAAGCGTTTACCAACAGCTTGCGTGGCGACATTGTGACGCATGGCTGAACTCGCCGACATTGATTTCAAGCCCGTCGATAACCAGCGGCTGGCGATGTTGTGCGGGCCGCTGGACGAAAATCTGCGCCAGATTGAAGCCGCTTTTGATGTGCTGATCCGACGGCGCGGCAGCCGTTTTAGTGTGGCCGGCGAAAAAGCGCAGATGGGGCTGGCGGCGCTGGAACACTTCTACAACAAGTCGCACGCGGAACTGACCCTCGACGACCTTCAGCTGGGTCTGGTCGAAATCGCACGCGGCGGCAATGGCGAAGATGCGCCGCTGTTACGAACGCGCCGCGCCGACCTGAAAGCCCGTACACCCGGCCAGGCCGGTTATCTGGAAAATATCCAGGCGCATGACATTACCTTTGGCATTGGCCCGGCGGGCACCGGCAAAACCTATCTGGCCGTGGCTTGCGCGGTGGATGCGCTGGAACGCGAGACGGTCAAGCGCATTGTGTTAACGCGCCCGGCAGTGGAAGCGGGCGAGCGCCTGGGGTTTTTGCCCGGCGATTTGTCGCAAAAAATTGACCCGTATTTGCGCCCCCTGTACGACGCGCTGTACGACTTGATGGGTTTCGATAAGGTGATGAAGCTGATGGAGCGCAACACCATCGAGGTTGCGCCGCTGGCCTTCATGCGCGGGCGCACGCTCAACCACGCCTTCATCATTCTGGACGAAGCGCAAAACACTACGCCCGAACAGATGCAGATGTTTTTGACCCGGATAGGTTTCGGCGCAAAAGCGGTGGTCACTGGCGACATTACCCAGATTGATCTGCCCAAGGGTGCCAAGAGCGGGCTTAAAGAAGCGCAGGAAATTCTGGCCGACGTGCGCGGCATTGCCTTTACCCACTTTACCCGCGACGATGTGGTGCGCCATCCGCTGGTGGCGCGGATTGTCGATGCGTATGCCAAGCATCGCAAACAGGGCGAGAAGTGAAAGACACATCGGTGAAGGGGGAAGGGGGAAGGGGGAAGGGGAAACCCTCAGCTTTTTCACTCTCCGTGCAATATGCGAGCGCGGCGACTCAAGTACCCGCGCGCCCGCAATTTCGACGTTGGGTCGCTGCGGCTTTGTTGCCACTCCTCAGGCGCGGGCGGATTGCAAGCCCCTCTCCCAGCGGGAGAGGGGTTGGGGTGAGGGAGAAATCTCGACTTGATGCGACGACTCACCCTCACCCCCAGCCCCTCTCCCGCTGGGAGAGGGGGGACGACAAATCAGCCGAAATTACCCTGCGCATTGTTGATGAAGAAGAAGGCCGCGCGCTCAACCGCGACTACCGCAACAAGGACTACGCGACCAACGTGCTAACCTTTGAGTATGGTGAGGAGTCAGGCGTATTGTCTGGCGACATCGTGCTGTGCGCACCCGTGGTTGAGCGCGAGGCGCACGAGCAGGGCAAGGAATTGCTCGCCCACTATGCACATCTGACTGTGCATGGCGTGCTGCACATGCAGGGCTTTGATCACGAGGCTGAAGCCGAGGCCACGCTAATGGAAGCACTTGAGGTGGAAATTCTGCATAGACTCAGGTTTAATAACCCCTATCTGAGCTAATAAAGCCAAGTCCGCAGCTTCATGTTCAGCGCGAATTTCGCTTTATTCACTCGTTTGGTTTTTCATGGATTCCGACAGTAGTCGCCCGCACAAAAACTGGCTTGAACGCCTGTCTGCATTGCTTTCCCGCGAGCCGGAAGACCGCGAGGAACTGATTGAAATCCTGCATGCCGCCTACGAGCGCAACCTGATGGATGCCGACGCGCTCGCCATGATTGAAGGCGTGTTGCAGGTAGGCGAGTTGCAGGTACGCGACATCATGATTCCGCGTTCGCAAATGGACGTGGTGGATATCAGCGAGACCCCAGAACACTTCCTGCCGCGTGTAATTGAAACCGCGCACTCGCGTTTTCCGGTAATAGACGGCGACAAGGACAATGTGCTGGGCATTTTGCTGGCCAAGGATTTACTGCGCTTGCAGTTAGGCGAAGCGCTCGACGTGCGCGACATCCTGCGCCCGGCGATTTTCATTCCCGAATCCAAGCGCCTGAACGTGTTGCTGAAGGAGTTTCGCGCCAGCCGCAACCACATGGCGATTGTGGTGGATGAATACAGCGGCGTGGCGGGGCTGGTGACGATTGAAGATGTGCTCGAACAAATCGTCGGCGACATCGAAGACGAATACGACTTCGACGAAACCGAGGACAACATCATCCTCGACAAGGCCGGACGTTACCGCGTCAAGGCCACCACCGAGATTGCCGACTTGAATACCGCGATGCAAACCGATTTTTCGGATGCTGATTTCGATACCGTCGGTGGGCTGACGCTGAGCAAATTTGGCCGCTTGCCCAAACGCGGCGAAAGCATAGAGTTCGATGGCCTGAAAGTGACCGTACTACGAGCCGACTCGCGACGTGTTCACACACTGATTGTGGAGAAACCGTCGGCTGCGCCGCAATTGCCGCTTGAGGTTTGATGCTTTGTCCGCATAGGCCGCGAATTTTTTCGTAGGTTGGGTTAGCCGCGAAGCGGCGTAACCCGACATTGCCCATGCTGGTGGCACAGTGTCGGGTTACGGCTTCGCCTAACCCAACCTACAAAAGCAGCATTATCCGAGATAATTCATTAGGGTCAAACACCCCTGTGGGAGCGTCGCCCCGGCGCGAAAACGACCACAAATCGCGCCGGGGGAGGCGCTACCACAGGGTGAAACATCCCAATGAACAATTCCGGATTACTTCAACACCTGCACCACCACCCTGCGGTTCTGGCTGCGAAGCTGGTAGGAATCATTGCTGACCAGCGGTTGCAGGTCGCCATAAGATATCGACGACATGCGATGTAGCGGAAAGCCGCCCGTCTCGCGCAGATAGCGGCGCACTGACTCGGCCCGTTCCAGCGCGACTTTCCGATTCTGGCTGCCCAGACTGGCGTTATCGGTAAAGCCGATGATCTCGATGAAGGCATGCGGCATCAGCGGACGGGTTCTGGCAATCAGGCCATCTAACGCCGCCTTGCCGCTGGCCGTCAGTTCAGGCTGTTCGTAGGTGTACGACACCATGTCTTCGGTCAACGTAATCGTATCCACCACCTTGCCAGCCACGCTACGGCTATCGCGTGTGATCTTGATCGCATCCTCGGCAGTGTCCACAGCCCTAGATGCGACGGCGCTGCTGCCAGCCGTCTGCGCGGCCAGATCAGCAATGCGGGTGCGCATTTCAGCCAGTTCATTCTGGACACCCTGGGTGCCGGGAAGCGCCTGATCAAAACGGGATTTTAGCGCGGCATTGGCGGCTTCGATACCCGCCAGACGTGCGTCGAGTTTTTGCTGGGCAGTCGCTAGGTTGGTCTGCTGCTGGCGCAAATCACTCATCTGCCGGTTCATGTCACCAGCCTGGGAATCCAGCGTTTGTTGAGAAGCGCAGCCTGTGGCAGCAAGGATGGGAAGCAGCAAAAGAAAACCGGTACGCAAGGCCATGTTCAATCTTCAAGAAGTAAATATTAGGCTCTAATGATATATCAATGTCATGCAGAATTGCTTTCCAATAAAAAAGCGGCCATCAAGGCCGCTTTTTTGTTTTTTTGCGTAGCGTGTCCGAAGATTAATTGACCTTGGGATCCAGCTCGCCCTTGTCGTAACGCTTTTGCATTTCTTCCAGGTTGTAGATTTTAGTGATCTTGCTGGCCATGCCGGCAGCACCGAAGGCTTCGTAACGTGCAGCGCAAATCGCGCTCATGGATTTGGTGGCTTCCTTGAGGAATTTACGCGGGTCGAAGTTAGATTTGTTTTCGGCCAGGTGCTTGCGGATGGCGCCGGTGGAAGCCATGCGCAGGTCGGTGTCGATGTTGATCTTGCGCACGCCGTTCTTGATGCCTTCGACGATTTCTGCAACCGGCACGCCGTAGGTTACACCCATGTCACCGCCAAAGCTGTTGATGATGGCGAGCCAGTCTTGCGGCACGGAAGACGAACCGTGCATGACCAGATGGGTATTGGGGATGCGGGCGTGGATGGCTTTAACGCGGTCAATCGCCAGAATGTCGCCAGTGGGCGGACGGGTGAATTTGTACGCGCCGTGCGAAGTACCAATGGCAATCGCCAGCGCATCGACACGGGTCTTTTTAACGAAATCAGCGGCTTCATCGGGATCGGTCAAGAGCTGGCTGTGATCCAGTGCGCCTTCTGCGCCGTGGCCGTCTTCTTCACCGGCCATGCCGGTTTCCAGCGAACCTAGGCAACCCAGTTCGCCTTCGACGGAAACGCCCACCGCGTGCGCCATATCGACGACTTTAGCAGTTGTAGCCACGTTGTATTCGTAGGTGGCGGGGGTTTTGCCGTCTTCTTTGAGCGAACCGTCCATCATTACCGAGGAAAAGCCGGATTGAATCGAACGGAAACAAATGCTGGGCGACGCGCCGTGATCCTGGTGCATACACACGGGAATCTGCGGATAGGATTCGATGGCGGCCAGAATCAGATGGCGCAGAAACGGTTCGCCCGCATAAGAACGCGCACCGGCGGAGCCTTGCAGAATCACCGGGCTGTTGGTGGCGGCGGCGGCCTGCATGATGGCCTGCACCTGTTCCATGTTGTTGACGTTGAACGCGGGCAGACCATAACCGTTTTCGGCGGCGTGATCGAGTAGTTGACGCAGGGAAATCAGAGCCATGTTTTTTCTCCTTTAATTAAAGCAAAAATTATTTAGTGAAATCAATTTATCAAGATTATTTTTTGCGCGCACCGACCTTGACGATCTTCAAGGTATTGGTGCCGCCGCTGGTGCCGATGGGTTCGCCGATGGTGAGGATGATGAGATCGCCCTCGCGCACCGCGCCACGCCGACGCAATTCTTCTTCCGCCGCTTCCAGCAAGTCCTCGCGATCGCTGTCTTTGCCGATTTTGAAATTGATCGGGTAAACGCCGCGAAACAGGGTGACTTTTCTGCGCGTTTCCACTTCGGGTGTCAACGCGTAGATCGGTACGTGGGTGCTGTGCCGCGACATCCACAAACAGGTCGAGCCAGATTGGGTCAGGGCGGCAATCGCCTTGATGTTCATGTGCAGCGAGGTGTAGGCCGCGCTCATGGCGATGGACTCATCGGTGCGCAAAAAGCTGCGGTTCAGGCGCGCTTCGCTAATGTAGGGCACGGCTTCTTTTTCGGCTTCCAGACAGACGCGGTGCATGGCGGCCACGGCTTCCACCGGGTAATCACCGGCTGCGGTTTCGGCGGACAGCATCACCGCATCGGTGCCGTCCAGCACGGCGTTGGCTACGTCGGAGACTTCCGCCCGCGTTGGAATCGGGCTGGTAATCATCGACTCCATCATCTGCGTGGCAGTGATGGCGAGTTTGTTCTTGTCGCGCGCCATGCGGATCATGCGTTTTTGCAGCGCGGGCACGGCGGCATCGCCGACTTCTACGCCCAGATCGCCACGCGCCACCATGATGGCATCAGCTTCGTCGAGAATTTCGTCGAGATTTTCGATGGCTTCGGCGCGTTCGATTTTGGCGACGATCAGGCTCTTGCCGCCTGCGGCTTTAATCAGTTCGCGGGCTTCGCGCACGTCATCGGCAGTTTTGGGGAAGGAAATCGCGATGTAGTCGGCCTGCAAGGCCACTGCGGTCTTGAGGTCTTCCTTGTCTTTTTCAGTGAGCGCCGCCGCCGACAAGCCACCACCTTTGCGGTTAATGCCCTTGTTGTTGGACAGCGGCCCGCCTTGTATTACGGTGCAGTGGATTTCATCGCCTTCGACCTTTTCCACCCACATTTCGATGCGTCCATCGTCCAGCAGCAGCGTCGCGCCGCGTGCCACGTCTTTAGGCAAGTCTTTGTAATCCAGCCCGACACGGTCTTGCGTGCCTTCCTTGCAGTTGGCATCCAGAATGAACTTGTCGCCCTTGGCGAGGGTGATTTTGCCGTCCTTGAATTTGCCGATGCGGATTTTCGGGCCTTGCAGGTCGGCCAGTACGCCGATGGCGCGGCCACGGGCGCGCGCCAACTGACGCACCAGTTCGGCACGCTCGATATGGTCTTGGGCTGTGCCGTGAGAGAAATTTAGCCGCACAACATCAAGTCCGGCTTCCATCATTTTGTCCAGCACTTTAGGGTCGGAACAAGCCGGACCGAGGGTGCCAACGATTTTGGTTTTGCGTATCATATTATTGGTTAGGCGTTAGGAGGCAAGGCGGGATGGGAAGCATACGCTTAAACCCCTGCGCCAGATGACCATGAATTTAGCCCTTGGCCCGCTGCTCCAGAATATCCACAGCGGGCAGCACCTTGCCTTCCAGGTATTCCAGGAACGCGCCGCCAGCGGTGGAAATGTAGCTGATCTTGTCGTAAATGTCGTATTTCTGGATCGCGGCGATGGTGTCGCCGCCGCCTGC
>JAYUCZ010000119.1:0-4295 GCA_043740065.1 Thiobacillaceae bacterium
CTCGACGCCAAGCTGCCCGAGCTGATGGGCAACCGCGCGCGCCTTGCCTACGCAGTAGGGGAGAACCCGGCGTGGGATGCGCGTGTGATCGGCTGGCTGAATGCGGTGCGTGCGAAGACGCGGCAGGGCATCACGGCGCCGGGTGAAATCCTCGACGTGCGCCACGCGCTCGACGAGATGCGCCTCATCAAAGATGCCCACGAACTCGCCCTGATGCGCCGTGCGGCGGAAATATCCACCGGCGCGCACCGTGCCGCCATGCGCGCCACCAAACCCGGCGGCCACGAATACGAGATTGAGGCCGAACTGCTCTGCGCCTTTCGTCGCGGCGGTGCCGAGGCGCCGGCTTATAACTCCATCGTCGCCAGCGGCGCCAACGCCTGCGTGCTGCACTACGTCCTCAACAACAAGCCGCTGCGCGATGGCGATCTGCTGCTGATCGATGCCGCAGCCGAGTTTGGCAGCTATGCGGCCGATATCACCCGCACCTTCCCGGTTAACGGCCGTTTTTCGGCGGCACAGAAGGATGTCTACGAGCGGGTGCTGGCGGCGCAGACAGCGGCCATCGGCGAGGTCCGTCCGGGCAGCCACTGGAATGTGCCGCACGAGGCCGCGGTGCGCGTGCTGACGCAAGGTATGGTCGATTTGAAGTTGCTGAAAGGCAGCGTCGACGGACTGATCGAGTCGAATGCCTACCATCGCTTTTACATGCACAAAACCGGCCACTGGCTGGGGCTGGACGTGCACGACGCCGGCGAATACAAGATCAACGGCGCGTGGCGGCCCCTGCAACCCGGCATGACGTTGACCGTTGAGCCCGGCCTCTATATTCGTCCGGCCGACGACGTGCCCGAGGCGCTGTGGAATATCGGCATCCGCATCGAGGACGATGTGGCGGTGACCGAAACCGGTTGCGAGGTGCTGACTTCGCCGCCGAAAACCGTGGCGGAGATCGAGGAATGGATGCGGGGATGAATGAAGTCCTGATCGTTGGCGCCGGCCCGGTCGGCGCAGTGTGCGCGCTGGCAATGCGGCAGCAGGGCGTTGATGCGCGGGTGCTCGAGGCACAGCCGACCGATGCGCGCGCCGACACCCGCACCCTGGCTTGGTCTTATGGTTCGCGCCTGATCATTGATCGCCTGGGCGTGTGGGACACGCTTGAAGGCGTGACGCCCATCACCCGCATTCATATTTCGCAGCGTGGTGCGCTCGGCGCGGCACGGCTGTCGGCCGACGAGATCAACGTGCCGGCGCTGGGTTATGTGCTGCCTTACGCCACGCTCACGGCGGCGCTGAAACGGGCGCTGCTGGATGCGGGCATTGCCGTTGATTACGGTGTGGAAGTGGCGCGCATCGAATCCGCTGCTGCATGCGCCACGCTCCACACCTCGGCAGGCAAGGTCCTCACCGCGCCGTTGGTGGTGGTGGCCGACGGCGGGCGCGGTGAGTCAGCCCCCGACCCCAAAATTGCACGCGACTACGACCAGACGGCGGTGGTGTGCGAAGTGCAGACCGAGTTGCCGCATGCGAATCAGGCCTTTGAACGCTTTACGCCAGAAGGCCCGGCGGCATTGCTGCCCCACGATGGGATCGCGATGCCCCTTGTGGGTGCTCCGACTTTCTACGGGCTAAAGCCCGTGAAAGATCGTATGCCTCACCCCTACCCTCTCCCAGAGGGCGAGGGGGACGCAGTTTCGCTACGCGAGTTTCACACTAACCGGAGCAAAACATGGCTATCAGTCGCATACTCGTCGTGGATGATTCACCGACCGAGCGGTTTTTTATCTCAGATCTGCTGGTCAAAAACGGCTATTTGGTCAGCATGGCAGAAAACGGCGAAGAGGGCGTGGCGCAGGCCAAGCAAACCATCCCGGACCTAATCATCATGGATGTCGTGATGCCGGGCATGAACGGCTTTCAGGCCACCCGCGCACTTTCAAAAGAAGAAACCACCAAGAATATTCCCGTTATCATGTGTACCACCAAGGGGCAGGAAACCGACAAGGTCTGGGGGATGCGGCAAGGTGCCAGCGCTTATCTGGTCAAGCCCGTCAATCCGGACGATTTGCTGAAACAGATCAAGACCTTGGGTTAAGGCGGGCAAAACCAAACCGGGAACAGCATGGCACGCAAATTCAACCTCCGCCAGTTTCAGATCGATCTGTCCAGGCGCATGCAGGCGGCCGCCGAGGCGCCTGCGCAAATTTCCCGCCTCGGGTTTCAGGCGGCAGGTGTCAACTGGCTGATCTCGCTGGACGAAATCGACGAAGTCATGCCCATTCCCTCAATAGAATCAACACCCGGCACCGTGCGCTGGTTTCGCGGTATCGCCAATATTCGCGGCAATCTTTACGCAGTAAGCGATCTGACCGATTTTCTGACCGGCATCCCCGCCCTGACAGGCAATGAAGGACGATTGCTGCTGATACACCGAAAATATGGCATCAACGCTGCATTTATCGTGCAGCGCGCGCTTGGCCTCAAACAAAGCGGGCAATTTGTGCCGACGACGAGTTCGACGCAATGGCCGCATACCAGCGCGTCATTTACAGAATCCGGCGGCACAAACTGGCATGAACTGAACCTCACCAGCCTGCTTGCCGACCGCGCATTTTTGTCTGTGGAAGCACAGTAAGCACATAACCGTTGATCGACAACAAATTGATCTGCGCCAAATTAATTAGTGGAGAAATTTATGGCCAATCCCATTACCCAACTTAAAGGCCTGGCAGCGCGCATGTCCGACTCCATCAAAGGGAAAACCCCAATGGAGCAAACCACACTAATTGTGGAAAACCTGCGCAAGCTCGCCGACAGACCTTCTGGGAAGGTGCCGCTGGTCGGCCATTTACAGATAGAGCAACAATACTTATATACCGGCGGCACATTGATCGTCTCACTGTTGCTGGCAGCGGGCTTCATTACCTACGGTGTCATCAAGTCCGGCAATCAGGGTCATTACCTGGATCGCGCTGGTCATGTGAGTATGCTTACGCAACGTCTGCCCAGTCTGGCGCAGCAGGCCGTGCAGGGCAACCCGGCAGCGTTCAAGGAATTCAACACTGGCCGTCTCGACTTTGCAACCACCGTCAAGGGGTTACGTGACGGCGACAGCTCGGCACCGGCCTCCCCGCTGGATGCGCAGGGGGTTCTGACAAGGATCGACGACACCTGGACAAAACTGGCACCACAAGCCGCCCTGATCAACAAAAACGAAAAGCTGTTGATCGACTTGAACAAAAACATCGAGAAAATTACCGCGCTGTCTGCCAACATGCTGGAATTGACCGAACAGACATCCGCCGTGCTGCTGCGCGGCAATAGCGGTGCCAAAGTCGTGGCGCAAGCCAACCAGTTGTCCATGCTGACCCAGCGCATCACCAAAAACGCCAACTCCTTGCAGGCCGATGCCACGCCCAGCCCGACCACTTTCCTGCAACTGGAAAAAGACGTCACCAGCTTTCGCGAAATTGTTGGCGCACTGGAAGCAAGCTCGGCTAGCGGTGCCGCCCAGGAGGCGTTATCGAGCGTCGGCAACCAGACTGGCGACCTGGTCGAAGCCATTGGCGGGGTGCTGTCCAACACGCCCGCGCTGATCAAATCCAAGGGCGCAGCACGCGACCTGTTCGAACAGAACGACAAACTGCTCAAGGACGCAAACGAACTCAGTCAAAAGTATGGCACTGCGGGTTCAATCTCCTACACATTGGCAGGCATTTTTGCCCTGCTGGCGGTGGCCTCGCTAGTGTTGCTGGGCATGATCAACATCAACGAAACCAAAACCCGCGCACGCAAGACCGAAGAAGAAAACCAGCGCAACCAGGAAGCCATTTTGCGGCTGATGGACGAACTGGGTGAGCTGGCGGAAGGCAACCTCACCATCAACGCCAGCGTCACCGAAGGCATCACCGGCGCGATTGCCGACTCCATCAACTTCACGGTTGAAGAGCTGCGCACCCTGGTGCGTGGCATTAACAACGCGACCGAGCAACTCAATACTGCGGCCAGCGACGCGGGGCAAATTTCCGAACAACTGACGGCTGCATCCAAACGGCAAGCCGAAGAAATCGAGGAAACTTCACAGGCGGTGGTGAATATCTCCCAGTCCGTGCAGCAGGTATCCAACAACGCTGCCGAATCAGCCCAGGTGGCAAATCAATCGCTGGCTGCTGCCGAAAAAGGCCAGGCTGCGGTGCGAAACACCATTGCCGGCATGAACACGCTGCGCGAGCAGATCCAGGAAACCTCCAAGCGTATCAAGCGCCTCGGTGAGTCCTCGCAGGAAATTGGCGAAA
>JAYUCZ010000120.1:0-4274 GCA_043740065.1 Thiobacillaceae bacterium
CCGGCCTTGTTCGCCACTACGCAGCATTTTCTGTCCGACCTTGGCCTGCGCTCCTTGCAGGAATTGCCGCCGCTGGAAGAACTGGGCAATCTGCTGGCATCGGATACGGCGGTAACGCTGGAAGACCTGGACGAAGTGCGCGAAGAACTGGCGGGCGACGAGCTTACGCTGGCCGTTCCAGAAACAGGTTTGGCTTTGCCAGAAAAACGTGACCCGGCGCAGGCCACTGCGGATTTTGCGTCCGGTGTCGAGTGAATTACTCGTCAGTCGCCCCCAGCCTAAAAAACCTCGGCTGAACAATTCGGTACAATTCGGGGCACAGACGTTTGATCTGTGTGAATACATCAAGGATTTCTTTTGAACAAGCGCCGCACCAGCCCCATTCGCCCCCCCAGCAAACCCAGCAAGTTAGCCAGCAGACTGGCCAGGGAAGAAGCCCGCACCCTTGATGCACAGGCAGTTGCAGATGCAGAAGCTGTTTTGTCTGACGAAATGCTTGAAGATGAGCTTGCCGGTCAGTATGAAGAATCCGATGAACTAGGCGAACCCGGTGAACCAGACGAATCCGTCCGATTGCACAAGGCGCTGGCCGATGCTGGCGTAGGCTCGCGCCGCGACATGGAAGCCTGGATTGCCGAGGGCAGGGTGGTGGTAAACGGCACGACCGCGCAAGTGGGCGACCGTGTGCTGCCCAGCGATGTTGTCAAGGTTTCGGGCCGCCGGGTTTACCTGCGCGATCCGGAAAGCAAGCGCACGCGCGTGCTGCTGTACCACAAGCCGGAAGGCGAAATCGTCAGCCGCGACGACCCCAAGGGGCGCACTTCGGTATTTGACCAATTGCCAAAAATTCGCGGCGCAAAGTGGGTCAGCATCGGTCGCCTCGACTACAACACCGAAGGCTTGCTGATTTTTACCACCAACGGCGAACTGGCCAACCGGCTGATGCACCCGAAATTTGAAGTCGAGCGCGAATACGCCGTGCGCGTGTTGGGCGAACTCACCCCGGAAATGCAGAAACAACTTGTCACTGGCGTAGAACTCGACGACGGCGAAGCCAAACTCGAAAGCCTCTATGAAGGCGGTGGCGAAGGCATCAATCGCTGGTGGCGCGTGGTGATTATGGAAGGCCGCAACCGCGAAGTGCGCCGCCTGTTTGATGCCGTGGGCATCAAAGTCAGCCGCCTGATCCGCACCCGCTATGGCCCCATCCTGCTGCCGCCGCAACTCAAGCGCGGCCAAAAATACGAAATGGACGCAGAAAACGTCGCCAAGCTGATGAACTGGGCGGGGCTGGATGCGCCCGTGGTTAAACGGCGTGTGCAGAACAACACCGCAGCCCGGCATACCAAGGCACGCACCGCACCAGCCAGCAGAACCAAACATCGGTTTTAATCATGCCAGCGCACTACCTGGTGCTGCATCCGCGTGACTCCGAGTGGAGTGGCGACTCTTTAAGCGGATTGCAGCATGCACTGGAACACATCGGTTTCATGGGCGAAGCGCGCCAGCCCGGCGAGTTTCTGACCGGCGCGGAATACTTGAACCTGGTGACCTATCTGGGCTGCTCTCCGCAGATTTCGCTAGGCGAAGCCGAGGTAGCCACACGGATTTATCTGCACGAGCCTGACGCGACACCACGCCTGAATGCCGGTGCGAATCTCAAGCCGCCGCGCTGCAAAACCTGCCGCCAGACGATTGAACTGGCAGAGGCAAGGCTTCAATTGCAGACCTGCCCGCATTGCCGCCAGCCGCTCAAACCGGACTGGCGGCGTAGCGCGGCGTTTGGTCGTGTGTTTATTGAAATTTCCAACGTGTATGAGTCAGAGGCGGTGCCCGGCGAGGCCTTGCTGGAATGCCTGCATGCAGCAACCGGGGTGACTTGGGATTATTGCTATATCCGCAGGGATGAAGTTATTTGTCGGACAACCGCTTGATTACACCAGCCGCCCAATCTTTCCCACCCAATCCAAACGCCAGCCCGAAAGCCAGCCCAATCGCACCAAAGCCAATCAGAAAGGCCGTTACCAGCAGTTGCGTACCGATTTGCAACTGCTCCAGTGCGACAAAGAACACAAAAATAATCACCGCATACTCGGCCATGGTGCTGAGCGTGAGCGCACCGCCGACACCCATGTTGTTGAGATAGGCAAATACCAGACGGTTGATAAAGCGGGCAACCATCACGCCAAACACCAGCACCAGGATAGCAACGATAACATTTGGAATGTAGAACGCCACACGCTCGAACAGATGTGAAACTGTGGACAGTCCCAGGCTGTTGGCAACCGTGACAATGACAACCAGCAGCACGATCCAGTACACCAGACTGGCAATCAGTTTGGACAGGGTTAGATTGATATTGCCCTGGCGCATGAAGGCTTCGATGCCGGTTTTTTGACCCAGCTCGTCAAATTTGAGTACGTCCAGCGTTTTGCCGATCGCGGTGCGAACGACATTAGCGAGTATCCAGCCCAGAAAAAGCAGCAATAGCGCTGCAAGGAGTTGGGGGACAAAACCAGCCAGTTGTGTCCAGAATGTAGTCAATGAGGCGACAAAAACATCAATCTGCTGCTGCATGGTTTTTCCTCATTTCAGTAGAGGTTTCATTGTAACAAATAGCCTGTGAATAGCATGTGACAGGCACGGTTCTGACAGGCACGGTTCCTTGAGCTTGAAGCCATCAGAACGTTGCCCGGATTTTCCTGTTGATGGAGTAGCATTTGCACACCGGAGTTTCGGCTCGAATTCCGGGGTGGAAAGTGCCTGTTTTTTTTGGGGCTTTTCTGCCACACTTCGCACAATGTATAACATCGCAAAATCATAGGTTTAGCAGATATTCCTAATGTGCTATTCATTTTACTGATGGTTTTTGGTTGGGGAAGCGTTTTCCCCGGCTGAGTCATAAAAATAGTTGATGGTTTTTGCATCATACCTCCGTTAAATTGGATTGCGCTAGTCGAGCATTCAAACATCGCGGTGCTGGCGCTTAGCATGGCTTCGCGATGCCGTAGATATGCTGGCAGCGCTGTTGGCTTGGCAGGAAGGAGCATTTGGGGTGCAGGGATTCCCACGGCCTTAAACCGTGTTGGGGATTCAAACATCGCGGGGCTGGCGCTTAGCATGGCTTCGCTTCGCTCCCGCCATACCGGCACGCCTGACGGCGCTTCTTTCTTGGTCGTCCGGCTACGCCGTGACTCCGTTTCAGGGTGAAGTGAACCCGCCATGCTTTGCGGCCACCAGTGGTTAGGTGCTGATAGCCTTGCAGCCGACCCTTGGCCAGCAGCACCCAAATGCGCTGGGGCGAGAGCTTGAGCATTTGGGCGGCTTGTTCCACGGTCAGGAACTTGTCTTGATAGTTCATGCCGCACCCCCGACCACGCGCAATAGGGGACGGGTTGCCAGTTCGTCCGTGCCGTCCGCTAACGCTCGCGTCACGTCCGTTCTGGCTGTGATGACCTGTTTGCGGAAGTGTTCGGCCATGCTGAACACGTGGCGGATGTTGTACAGCTCCCACGACTTGAAGCTCCGACCGTCAGGGCCGAATAAGGCACCGTCACGGCCATAGCGCCAACCATCCCAGCCAGGAGCGTGGACGATGCCCCCGGCGCGCATCCTGACCAGTTTGAAGGCGGCATAAGGGATACGGTAGCGACCCGACTCCCAGTTGCGGATGGTGCGCGGGGTGACGCCGAGGTACTTGGCGGCTTCCTTCTGGGTCAGATAGGCGGTTTTGCGTTCGAGGCTGAAATCGTCGGCATCGACGTAATAGCGGGGCGGCGGGGCGGTTTTGCGCTCAGTCATGGCTGCCCCCTTCGGTTTTGCCATCATCCGGAAACGGGCAGGTTTCCACCAAGTCGCGCAGGTGGTTTTTAAGAACATAGGCGGTCGCGGACAGCCCATCCGATGCATCCATGCGAAATAGCACGTGTTCAATGGCATCAGCCAGAATGCTGAGCTCAAGATGCCATGCGTTCAGGCGATCGTTGTAA
Organism: Thiobacillaceae bacterium; assembly: GCA_043740065.1. GTDB lineage: Bacteria > Pseudomonadota > Gammaproteobacteria > Burkholderiales > Thiobacillaceae > UBA6918. The sequence goes on from JAYUCZ010000120.1 coordinate 3,990, forward strand.
GCGTTCATGACGCACCCCCGATTTTGTGGAAACGGTGCGCAATAGATTGTTTGAGCCTCAAACCGGGCGGAAAAGCATTGATGATGCGGGTTTCGGACGATTCGCCGGAAAATAAGCCAGTCTCGCCCATGAGACTAAGTCCGGGTATTACAGTGTTACCCGGACTTTTCAGGGTGGCCAGATTCCGGGGGGATTTGCGCAACAGGTTTTGAGCACGGTTTCGGGGGTGGAAAGCGCCGGTTTTTTGGGCGGCTTTTCTGCCCAATACTTCGCACAATGTATATT
>JAYUCZ010000121.1:0-10003 GCA_043740065.1 Thiobacillaceae bacterium
AAAAAATCCAGGCCACCCTCGCCCGCGTCTGGGGCGAGGATATGTACCCTGCGAACCTGCCTGACGGATGAACAAGGCGGACTTCCTACAGACGGGTATTATCTGCCTTCGCCAATCCAACCAAAGCTAACGCGGCATGAAAAAAGAAGCGCAAAAAGAAGACCAGGAAAAACCTCAGTACGGTGTTGCGGCGGCGGTGCAACTGCCGGGCGTGAGTGATGTTGAATTTGAGGCATCTCTGACCGAGCTGCGCGAACTGGCAAAAACACTGGGGGTGACGGTGACGCGCACGTTCGTGCAAAAACGGGCGGGCTTCGACACCACGGCGTATCTGGGCACAGGCAAGCGCCAGGAGATACGCCACTTTGTAAATGCCGAAACGGATGATGAATCCGAGTTGGACGAGATGGCGGCCAACAATAATCCGGGAAGCGACGATGCCGATGCGGTTTCGGGCGTTCCGATAGCCTTCATTTTTGTCGATCACGAGATATCGCCATCGCAGGCGCGCAACCTCGAAAACGAGGTGGGTTGCGAGGTGATGGATCGCACCATGGTGATTCTTGAGATTTTCCACCGCAATGCACGCTCGCCCGCCGCGCGTGCGCAGGTGGAGATCGCACGCTTGGGCTACATGGCACCGCGCCTGCGCGAAGCGGCCAAGCTCGCGGGGCCGCAGGGGCGGCAACGCAGCGGAACGGGCGGACGTGGCGCGGGCGAATCGCATACCGAACTGGATAAACGCAAAATCCGCGACCGTATCGCCGAATTGCAAAAAGAGATAGGCGCGATGGACGTGGAACGCAAGACCCAGCGTGCGCGGCGGCAAGCGCACCAGGGGCTGGCCAGCGTGGCGCTGGTTGGCTACACCAACGCGGGCAAATCGACCTTGATGCGTGCGTTGACGGGCAGCGAGGTGCTGGTTGCCAACAAGCTGTTTGCCACGCTGGACACCACCGTGCGCAGCTTGTCTCCCGAAAGCATTCCGCGTGTGCTGGTCAGCGACACGGTGGGTTTTATTAAAAACCTGCCGCACGGGCTGGTTGCGTCGTTCAAATCCACGCTCGAAGAAGCGCTGGACGCGTCGCTGCTGCTACACGTCATCGACGCGAGCGATCCCGGCTTTGAACGGCAGATCGACGCCACCGAACACGTGTTAAGCGAGATCGAAGCGCAGGACGTGCCGCGCCTGCGCATTTTCAACAAGATCGACCACGTGGGTGACGCAGCCGCGCAAGCCGAACATGAAGCCGCGTTACGCGCCAAGTATCCGGATTGCATCGTGATGAGCGCACGCCGCGATGACGATATTGCCAAGTTGCACAAGGCAATCGTGGCGTTTTTCCAGCAGGACTTGGTCAAGGCCGAGCTATTTTTGCCCTGGTCAGCACAGCAGTTTCGCGGTGAAATTTTCGCACGTTGCGAAGTGCTGGACGAGCGCGCCGACGCTGAGGGTGCGTTCTTCCTTGTGCGCGGTGAGCAAGGTGTTTTAGATAGCCTGCGTGAGCGGTTCAAGCAGGCTTGATGAAGTCACTGCCATCTTGTACGGTTAATCCGAGATTGTTCATTAGCCGGTTTGGTGTTGCTTTTAGCCCCCTCTCCCTTGAGGGGTTGGGGAGAGGGTGAAATGCCAACATCACCACGTAATGCTTTCACCCTCTCCCCAGCCCTCCCCCATCAAGGGGGAGGGAGTTGCTACTAAACAATCTCGGCTAATTACCGCCCCATGCGTGCTGCCCGCGCCGCTTCCTCATACATTGCGCCCAGGTTAATCATGGCCTTGGTGTAACCCTGCGTGGCGGATTTCTGGAACAGGCCGACGGCGGTGTTGGGGTCTTTGGCTACGCCGTTGCCGTCCCGGAACAGCACGCCCAGATTATTTTGCGCGGCGGCATCGCCACCGTCTGCGGCTTTGCGATACCACTGTGCGGCTTGAGCGGTGTCCTTAATCACGCCCTGGCCGGATTCGTACATTACGCCCAGGTTGTTTTGCGCCCAGGTCACGCCCTGATCAGCGGCTTTTTTCAGCCATTCGGCGGAGTCTTTTTGCTTGGCCGGGTCTTGCGCCATCAGCCAGCCAAGTCGCGCTTGCGCTTCAGCCAACCCCTGATCGGCGGCCTTGCGATACCAGGCCTGTGCGTCGGCCATATTCACCGCGCCACCCTGGCCTTGCTCCAGCATTTGCGCCAGGTTGAACTGGCCGTGCATGTCGCCGCCGTCAGCCGCTTTGCGGAACCAGGTGAGGGCTTCTGCGGGGTTGGCAGCCATGCCGCGCCCGTCGCGCAGCATGGCACCCAGGTTGTTGGCGGCGACAGTGTGGCCAAGCTCTGCTGCCTTGCGATACATGGCGGCGGCGGATTCGGCAGATTGCGCTACGCCTTCGCCGCGCTCCAGCATCCAGGCGTACTGGCTCATGGCGGCGGCATCGCCCAGATCGGCAGCGGACTTGAACCACTTGGCGGCTTGTGCAACATTTGCCGTCGTGCCTTCGCCTTTGAGTTGCATCCAGGCCAGCTTGATCTGGGCTTGCACGTTCTTTTGCTCGGCTGCGCGGGTCAGCCAGGTCAGGGCTTTGGCCGCATCCACTGGCACGCCGTTCATGCCCTTGCGGTAGATAGACCCCAGATTGGCCTGCGCGGCGGCATTGCCCGCTTCTGCGGCCCGGGTCATCCACTTGATGGCATCAATGGGGTTTTCCTTCACGCCGCGCCCTTCGGCGTAACGCAAGCCCAGATTATTTTGCGAGGCGACATCGCCCAGTCCGGCAGCGCGTGTCAGCCAACTGAGCGCTTGCACTTCGTCCTTTTGCACATGCTTGCCGTCTTGATACAGCCCGGCCAGAAACGCCTGCGCATCCGGCAAGTTTTGCGTGGCGGCCTTGTTCAGCCAGTTAAGGCCGCTGGGGACGGTTTTGGGGTCATTTAACTGCAACAGGCCCAGGTTGTATTGCGCAACGGGTTCGCCGGCTTGGGCGGCTTTACCGTACCAGTTAAGCGCCTTGGCCATGTCCTTGGCCACACCCTCGCCTTTCTCAAACAGCCAACCCAGTTTCATCTGCGCTTCGGTATCGCCTTTTTCTGCGGCCATTTCGTAGTAGCGCACCCACTCGGTGGGCGCGGGCAGTGCCGCAGGCAGATCGGTAACCATCAGGCGCTGCGTGGTCAAGCCTTGAGTGGTCAAGCCTTGAGTAACCAGACCCTGCGCGTACAGACCTTGCGCGGACACGGCCAGCACTAGTGACACCAGTTTTGTGTGTTTAAACATGTTCAATTCAACTCCAATTCAAGAGGCATCAGGATGGATTGCGATATTCGATGGGCACATTAACCCAGGCGGGTACAGCTTCGCCGTTACGCTTTGCGGGCTTGAAGCGCCAGTTGCGCACGGTAGTCATTGCGGCCTGATCCAGCAACGCCGCGCCGCTGGTTTGCTTGATAAAGACCTCGCCCACCTGGCCGCTGGCCAGCACCTGCGCACGCACCACCGCCCTGCCCTGTTGGCGGCCGGCAAGTGCAGCAAGCGGGTAAGTGGGCTGAATGTTGCCAGGCAGCAATACCGGCGGCGCTTCCATGATCATGGCGGATTCCGAACCCATAATACTGGCCAGCCCTTCAGGCAGCGGCCTGCGGTCAAAGCCCGCCATCATCAGCGGCAGTTCGCACACGCTCTTGGGCGAATGTACTTTCATCGCCTGGGTGGCATAGCGTTCTTCGGTGGCATAAGCTGTGCCGCGTGCCTGAACCCGTTGCATGGGGGCTGCGCCGGATTCATCGGTCAACCCGGCACGCATCGCGGTGCCGCCTTCAGGAACAATGGCCGCACTCATGCCGCGTGCTGCCGCGCCAATACTGCGGCCTTGCCCGGCAGCCGCCAGCAGGGAACCCGCGCCACCGCCTTCATCCATGCCACGACCGCCGCTTGCGCCGCTGCCGGGCTGTGCGGCATCGCCGCCGGTTGTGCGGGCTGTACCAAGCCCCGCGCCGCCCCCTAGGCTGGCACCAGATGCAGCGGCTTTATTGCCCGTACCGCCAGCGCTATTGATTTGCATGGGGTTGATGGGCGCACCAGTGGCAGCCTGTTCACCCTGCCCGCCCGACGAACGGATTTCGGTCGAGCTGGCAGCGCCACGGTTTTCTGCTGGCGCGACCGCGCCACGGTTTTCAGCTGGCGCGACCGCGCCGGTTCGCGCATCGGCAAGCGCAGCCGGGCCACTGAACTGCCCGGCGCTGCGCCCTGCCGCTTTTCCAAATACAGCGCCGGGCGCAACACCTGCCACGGCATTGGCAACACGCGGCGCAAGCGGATTACCCGCCGCACTGCCCGCATAACTGCTCGACTGCAAACTGTGTGCCTGCGCGGCTTCGGATGCCGAGCCGCCGCCCATGGCGGGCTGCGCTGCGCCACCCTGGCTGCTGTAGGTGCCGCCGGGGCGCGAGCTATGGCGGAATTCCGGTGCCAGGGTTTGCGCGGCGGGCGCATTGCTGGCGATCAGTTTAGGGCCGTTTTCGGACTCTACGCCAGCCTGCGATGGCAACTGCAATCTGCTTGATGCCTGCTGACCCACGCTGGACAACCTTGGCTTTAACGTGCCACGGCGCTCGGATTGTTGCAGGCTGGCTGCGGCGGTCTGCTCTGGCGATTGATTGAGTCGAGATTGATTCAGTTCGGCACGGCTGGTGAGCGCCACCGGCTGCGAGACATCCGGCAACGCCAATTTTCCCGCCTGCTTGCGCGCTTTGGCACCACGCTTGCCGGCCTTGACCACCGTGGCATCCATTTCGTATTCCTGGATTTCCGGCACAGGCTCCGGCGGCGTTTTCTGCGCGGTTTTTTGCTGCGCAGGCTTGGGCGGTTTGTGCCTGAGTTTGCTTTCTTTGCTGGCCAGTTTGGTCGATTTAGACGGTGTGACCTTGCTGGTCGTCTTGATCGGCTCGGCTTCGAGGATTTCGACCTCGACCAAATAGGGTTTGGGCGGACGTGGTGTTTGCGTTGTCCACCACATGCCCATCAGTACAATAAAATGCAGCGCGAGCGAGGCCGCCAGCCCACCGTAATGACGGCCTTCAAAACGATCCAGCGACGGGCGCAGCGACTGCCACGATTCGGCCTCTGGCGCGGGCGTTTCCTTATTTCTTGACATTCTTGTCCTGCAATGCAGTCACAAACGACAGCTTAGACACGCCCGCGCGATTGACTGCGGCCATCACTTCGGCGATACGGCCATACGGTACGGTTTCATCGGCGCGCAGCTGCACATTGACGGTCTGGCCTTTTTCCACCAGCGACTTAAGTTTGGCTTCGAGATCCACACCGACCACTTCGCCGCGATCGACAAACACCCGACCGCCCGCGTCGATGGTCAACTCAACGGCCTTGATTTCAGGCAGCTTGGCGACCGGCGCGGTTTTAGGCAGATTGACGTTCATCGACTGCATGAGGAACGGTGCCGTCACCATAAAAATTACCAGCAACACCAGCATCACATCGACCAGCGGCGTGACGTTGATTTCGCTCATCGCGGTGTACTCGGATTGCGAACTAATGGAGGGCGGCAGCACTTATTTGCCCTCCACGCGAAAGTCGGATTTGATCGACAGATGCAAAAAATCGGTGGCGAACTGTTCCAGCTCGGCCACCATCAGGCGCACACGGCGCACGCCCCAGTTGTAGGCCAGCACAGCGGGAATCGCGGCGGCAATGCCGAAGGCCGTGGCAATCAACGCTTCGCCTACCGGCCCCGACACCACTTCCAGCGAAGCCATGCCGGTAATGCTAATTTCCTGCAGGGCGTGCATGATGCCCCACACCGTGCCAAACAGCCCGACAAACGGCGCGGTGCTGCCCACCGAAGCCAGCACCATCAGGCCGGATTCCAGCCGGTGCTGTTCGCGTTGCACCTGGGCGCGCAGGTTGCGCTGCAAAATTTCCTGGCGGTCGCCCGAATTGCCCAGGGTCTGTTCGTTGGATTGGCTCTGGCGAAGGCTTTCAAAGCCGGTTTGGGTCAAACGCGCCAACATGCCTTCTTCTTTCACCGATGCGCTTTCCGCATCCTTCATGCTGTGCGCCGCCCAGAACACGCGCTTGAAACGCTCGTTCTGTTTGACGGTTTTATATTGCAGCCAGCCTTTGGAAAAAATCAAAAACCAGGAAACAACAGAAAACACCAGCAGCACAAGCAGGGTGGCGTTAACCGCCGGGGAATGGGTGAAGTCAAGCATGGAAACTCCTGAAACAACAGATGGGTAAATATGGAAACAGATACTGAAACTACTGAAACTACTGAAACCTGCGAGTGATTGGTTTACTGGCACCAGCCAATAAACAACTTAATCCGGAATGGTCTGGCTCAATTCTAACAAAGCTTAGCCACGATATATTGAATATTTTTTACAAATTACCCCAGATATTGTTATTGAGTGACTCTCACCCTGCAACACACGCACTTGCTGTGAGTTCCTGAAAACATGGGGAAATATGCGAAAATCGCACATTCGGCCAACCGGCACCAATCAACAGGTGCCAATACCAAAACCTACAGAATCATCATGACAGACATCATTCAGCCCGGCGTTACCCATTCCAGTGACGACAACCAGATCATCGCCGAACGCCGCGAGAAACTTGCCAAATTACGTGAATCCGGCGTGGCCTTCCCCAACGATTTCGAGCGCGTACATTACGCGGGCAAGCTACAAAGCGAATTTGGCGCGTTGGAAAAAGCCGAGCTGGAAAGCAAAAACATCACCGTGCAACTGGCTGGCCGCATGATGCTAAAGCGCGTGATGGGCAAGGCCAGTTTTGCCACCTTGCAGGACATGAGCGGGCGCATTCAGGTGTATGTGTCCAACGACGTGACTGGCGAGGCCACGCACGATGCCTTCAAGCACTGGGACATGGGCGATTTTCTCGGCGTAACCGGCACGCTGTTCAAGACCAACAAGGGCGAACTGAGCATTCACGCAAAATCCCTGCGCCTGCTGTCCAAGTCCTTGCGCCCCATGCCGGAAAAATTCCATGGCCTGACCGATCAGGAACAAAAATATCGTCAACGCTATGTTGACATGATGATGTCCGAAGACACGCGCAACACCTTCATGGCGCGCTCAAAGATTGTGCAAGCGATTCGCACATTTATGATCGGGCACGGCTTTCTGGAAGTGGAAACGCCGATGATGCACACCATCCCCGGCGGCGCGGCGGCCAAGCCGTTTACCACGCACCACAACGCGCTGGACATGGATTTGTTTTTGCGCATTGCGCCCGAGCTGTATCTGAAAAGACTGGTGGTCGGCGGCTTTGAAAAAGTCTTCGAGATCAACCGCAACTTCCGCAACGAAGGTCTTAGCACGCGGCACAACCCCGAGTTCACCATGATGGAGTTCTACGAGGCGTATCGCGAATACCGCTATCTGATGGACTTTACCGAAAGCATTATTCGCGATGCCGCGATCGCCGCCTGCGGTAGCGCGGTAGTGGACTATCAGGGCAACACCATTGATTTATCCAAACCGTTTGATCGCCTGACGATTACCGGCGCAGTGATGAAATACCACCCCGAAACCACGCTGGAACAGTTGAACGGTCGCGAGTGGTTGATCGACCAATTTCATCAGCGCAAAGCCGCCTACAAAAAACACGATGGTCTGGGCGGATTACAACTGACCTATTTCGAAGAAACCACCGAAGCACTGTTGATGCAGCCGACTTTCATCATCGACTACCCAGCGGAAGTGTCGCCGCTGGCACGCCGTTCCGACAGCCATCCCGACATCACCGAGCGCTTTGAACTGTTCATCACCGGGCGTGAAATGGCCAACGGTTTTTCCGAACTGAACGACCCGGAAGACCAGGCCGCGCGCTTTCTGGATCAAGTCAAAGCCAAGGAAGCTGGCGACGAAGAAGCCATGTTCTACGATGCCGACTACATTCGCGCCCTGGAATACGGCCTGCCCCCCACCGGCGGCTGTGGTATCGGCATTGACCGGCTGGTCATGCTGCTGACCAACTCGCCGAGCATTCGCGATGTGATCCTGTTTCCGCACATGCGGCCAGAAGCCTGACTTCCTGCTTACCGCACGTTCAATGACAGGCTTGCCCGCCAACTGGCAAGACCAAAATCGTTTTGTCGTTCTGGAAACCGGCTTTGGGTCAGGGCTGAATTTTCTCGCTACCTGGGAAACTTTCCGCAAGTATCCGGGGCGCTGCCAGACGCTGCATTTCATTGCCATCGAAGCGCATCCGCTGTCGGTGGAATCGCTTGAACTTGGCCATGCCGCTTGTCCAGAATTGGCGTTATTCGCCCATGCCTTGCGCCAGCAATGGCCGGTTCTGGTGGCTGGCTATCACCGGCTAAGTTTTGATGATGGGCGGGTACAACTCACGTTGATATTTGACGAAGTTCACGCCGCATTAAAACAGCTCGATGTCCGGGCAGATGCGATTTATCTGGATGCCAGCCAGCCTGCCATTTGGTCAACGGGTGCGTTAAAACAACTTGGCCGCCGCGCTGCGCCAAATGCAAAACTTCATGCAGTACTGGTCGCGCATCGTGCAGATGATGCAATGCGCCAGTCTTTGCAAGAAGCCGGGTTCACAGTCAAAAACAGATCCACGCGAGGCCCCGAGAAAACATACCTTGAAGCGGTTTATGCGCCCGCACACTTCACACCCAGACTCCCTCCGTCTCACGCCCGTCCGCCGCACCCGTCCGCCACCCTCATCGGCGCAGGCATTGCCGGCGTTTGTCTGGCGCACGCGCTGGTCCAGCGCGGCTGGCAGGTGACGTTAATCGAACAACACCCAAGCCCCGCGATGGGCGCGTCCGGCAACCCGGCTGGCATTGTTCGCCCACAGTTGGTCATGGATGACAGCTACAACGGACGCTTGTCGCGGCAGGCGTTTCTGCACACAGTTAGGTTAATTTCCACCCTCTCCCCTCAAGGGAGAGGGAGTAAAAACGATTTCCCACATCACGAATTTAACGGCGTGCTGCACCTGCCCCGCGATGCGGCGCAGGCGCAACACATGCAGACCATGCTGGCAGTGCATGGCTATCCACAAACCTTTGCCCGTTGGGTAGATCAAGCCGAAGCCAGTGCGCTAGCCGGGGTAGAAGTGACCGGCGCGGGGTTGTATTTTCCGCAGGGTGGCTGGATATCCGGGCCGTTGCTTACGCAGGATTTGCTAAATCAATGCGGCAAGAAACTCACTCATCGCTTTAGTCACGCGACAACCCGTTTGCAGCGCACCGACGCTGGCTGGCGCGTTTGGGAAAACGACGTGCTGCTGGCCGAAAGCACACACGTGATTTTGACTGGCGCACACGAGGCCATACAGTTTGCCAAGCTCCCGCTTCGCGCCATGCGCGGTCAGATTACGCCGCTGGCAGATGGCAACCTGCCCGGCTTGAACATCCCTGTCACCCGCGATGGCTATGTATTGCCGACACGAAATGGCATCGGCAATATCGGTGCAAGTTTTGCCTTTGATGATGACCCGCAACCACACGATGCAGATCAGCACGCCAACCTGAAAAAACTGGCCGACATGCTGCGCGACCAGCCCACTTTTGACACAAATGCTTTAACTGCCCGCGTCAGTTTTCGTGCCGCCACGCCGGATCGTCTGCCGCTGATCGGCGCGATTGCTGACGAGCAGTTGGTATTCCCTCCCGATATCGCCATCGAGCGCATTCCCCGTCAAGCGGGCTTGTACGCCATGACAGGCTTGGGCGCACGCGGGCTGGTGTGGGCACCCTTTGTAGCGCAGGCACTGGCCGCTAAACTGGATGGAGAGCCGTGGTGGTTGCCGCAGGATTTATGGCGGGCAATCGACCCGGCACGTTTTCTGCTGCGCCAGGTTCGACAAAAGCAGGTCAGACAAAAGAAACCATGACAGACAAACGCACGGCGGATTCAACTTTGAAGTGCAACTTTTGTAAGTGAATTTAAGTGGTGAGCTGCGTTAGCATCCGAGCCACTTAAACGACCAAGTAAAAGGAGCA
>JAYUCZ010000122.1:0-4257 GCA_043740065.1 Thiobacillaceae bacterium
GCTGGTCGCGGGCGATTACGATACCCAGGCGCCTTGGTTCATCCACAATCGTGCGCTCATCAAGGAAATCGAAGACCTCGAGCACAAGGCGCGCAAGTCAGGCGTGTGGCTGGACGAAGAGCGCATTTATCGGGTGTTTGATGCGCGTATCCCGGCAGGCCTTCATAACGGAGCATCGTTCGAAACATGGCGTGCCGAAGTCGAGTCGACAAATCCGCTGGCGCTGTTTTTACAGCGCGATGATATTCTGGGCGAAGGCCTCGGCGCCGATCACAAGCTGGTCCCGGAAACGCTGTTGGTGGATGGGGTCACGTGCAAATTCACCTACCGCTTCGAGCCCGGTCATGTGCTCGATGGCGTCACGCTCACCCTGCCGCTGTATCTGCTGAACCGCGTTGAATTGCCCGTGATCGACTGGCTGGTACCGGGCCTGATCCGCGAGAAACTCATCCTGCTGCTGAAGTCCCTGCCCAAAGACAAGCGTCGCCCCCTGATCCCGCTGCCCGATGCGGTGACGGCGTTCCTGAGTGAGGCGAAGCCCGGTGAGCAGACCTTGGCCGACGCGCTGGCCGCTTTTATCCGTAAAAAAACCAGTGCGGATATCCGCCACGAAGACTGGACCAGTGAATTGCCTCTGCACCTGCAGATGAATCTGCGGGTGGAGGATGACAGCGGGCAGGAACTCGCCAGCAGCCGCGATCTGGTGGCACTGCGGCAGCAACTTGGTGGGGCGGCGAGTATCACCTACGGCAGCCAGAGCGATGCAGGCGGGTTTGAACAGACGGGCCTCACCGGGTGGACGTTTGGCGACTTGCCCGAGCAGGTGAAGTTCTCGCGCGGTGGGCGCGAGCTGATCGGTTTTCCGGCGCTGGTCGATACCGGCGAGGCCGTCGACCTGAGGTTGCTCGACACCGCAGAAACTGCAGAGCAGGCCACCCGCCGTGGCGTGGTGCGCTTGCTCAGGCTGGCGCTGGCTGCACAGTTCAAGCAGCTCGACAAGGATCTGGCGCGCGAAACCGCATTGGCGATCAAGTACCGAAATTTCGGCAGTGCCGATGCGCTGCGTACAGAGTTGACTGATGCCATCGCCACCCGTGCGCTACTGGGCGAGGATGACCTTCCCCGCAACGAGAAAGCCTTCAACAAGCAGAAAGAGCGCGCCAAGCCGCGCATTGCCGTCGTCAAACAGGCGCTGCTGCGCGATGTGGCCGAGATCCTCGATTTGCATGCCCAGGTGGCAACCCGACTCAATGCCAAGCCGCAATTTGTGGCGGCCATGCGCGACGAGTCGGCCCACCTGATGGCGTTGGTTGCAGCGGGATTCATCACGGCCACGCCGTGGCCGCATTTAAAAAGCATGCCCCGGTATTTGCGCGGCATCCTCAAGCGGCTGGAAAAGTTGCCCGCCGCCGAACAACGCGACTCGCGCGGCATGGCCAACGTGCTGACGCTGCAAAACAAGTATCTGGCGCGACGATCGCAGGTCATGGGGGAAGCACCCGCGGCGCTGGACGATTTCCGCTGGCAACTGGAGGAATTGCGCATCTCGCTGTTTGCCCAGGAGCTGAAAACGCCTTACCCCGTGTCTGCCAAGCGACTCGACAAACTGTGGGACGAACTTGCCAGACAACCGGTTAATTGACTAAGGTTCAGGCATGAGCGAGCGCGTTCTCAATCTGCCGAACATCATTACCCTGCTGCGGCTGGCTGCGGTGCCGGTGATTGCCTGGCTGATTCTGCAGCAACGTTGGGAAGCCGCGTGCTGGCTGTTTCTGGCCGCGGCCGTGTCGGATGGCATCGACGGCTTGCTGGCCCGCTGGCTCAATCAGACGACCCAATTGGGTGCCGCGCTCGACACCATTGCCGACAAGGCGTTGGGGGTGGTGACACTGGTGATGTTGACGCAGGCGGGGGCGATTCCGCTGTGGGTGGCACTGGCGATTCTGGTGCGCGACAGCATCATTGTGCTGGGCGCCCTGAGTTATCGCGGGCTGGCCGGGCATCTGGAAATCCACCCGACCTGGCTGGGCAAGACCCATGTGTTTGCCGAGTTTGCCCTGCTGGCGCTGGTTTTGGCCGATTTGGGAAAACTATGGGAGGCCGAAGCTTGGCTGACCGCGCTTTTTGCCGCCGTGTTTGTTATAGCCGTGATCTCTGGTGTGCAATATGTATGGATATGGAGCGCGAAGGCGCGACGTGCACGCGCTGAAATACCATTCAAAATTCACTGAACGGAAACCGAGCTTGTAATTCCGATTCGCTGCCGGATTTGACCCGGTACATCGCCGCGTCTGCAGCACGAATCAGCGCGTCCTCGTCTTCGCCGTCGTCGGGGTACAGCGCTTGACCGATGCTGGCAGAGATTTCCAGTTCCAGGCCGTAAAAATGGGTGCCCGTATTCAGCTCCTGCTTAATTTTGTGCGTGGCTGCGAGTAAATCTCCACGTCCTTGCACGCCTTCGAGCAATACCACGAATTCGTCGCCCCCCAGACGTGCGACCGAGTCGGAGTCTCGGATGCTGGAGGTAAGTCGTTTTGCTACCTCGGTCAGCACGGCGTCCCCCACATGGTGGCCGTGCTGATCGTTGATCGCCTTGAAGCGATCCAGGTCCACGTAGAGGATGCCTACCTTTCTGCCGTAGCGCTGGGCGAGGCGGATTGCCTGTTGCAGCCGGTCATAAAACAGTCGCCGGTTGGCGAGTCCAGTGAGCGGGTCATGCGTGGCCTCTTGGTGCAGCGCCGAACGCGAGTCTTCAAGCGCCACGACATGTTCACGAATCTGTTGCGCGTTCAGACTGATTTTTTTCAGCGCGCGCCAAGCAACGAGTAATGCCAACGCCGTTGCAGCAATGCCAAAAATGAGCGTGAGAAGAAAGGCGCGTTGGTAGCTTTGCTGCGCCTGTTGTTGCGCGATCAGATTGGCCTGGTTGTACACATTGCGCATATCGGCCAACTGCAGATTGAAAGCTTTCTGGATTGGAATGGCAATTTTCACAAACACCTGGTGTGCTTCTGCTTCGTTGCCAGCCTGAAGTAAATCGATGACCCGATCCTGTGTCGATTCAATATGCGTAATCAGACGGCTTTGAGCGTTAAACATGCGCGCTTCCTCAGGCGTAAAGTCCATCTGGCGCAAGGCATTGCGCCCACTTCCCACCAAAAATCCGGCGCGGTTGTATTCAAGGAAAAGTTCATCACGCTCGAAGGGGTCATCTGCCAGCACCATGCGAAACAAGCTGTCAGTGCGAAGATGTGACGCGATCTGGGTCTGGGTGATGAGATCGATTTTACGGTTGTGGTATTCGACTACGGTATGGATCTGGCTGCCGAGCGTTTTCAGTTGTAGCAGGCTGTTGATTGCCAATCCGGAAATCAGGGCAATTAGCGCGATGAATGCCGCGCTGGTGGTAAGGGAAATTCCACGTGGCAGAAGCATAGGGGGTGTGATCAGGGCATGGTGCTAACCAATAACCGGAGTGCAAGGCGACTCATGGTTTTGTGGGCTGCTGCAAGGCGCGTAAAACACGTGCTACATCCTGCGCGTGACTCGCTGGATTGACCTTGTCGAAGCGGGCGGCAATGTGTCCATCTGGCGCGATGATAAACGTGTGGCGCCGGGCGAACCGGACCAACCCCAAATTCAACAGGCTGCCGTAGGCCTCGGCTGTCTGGCCATCCGGGTCGGACAACAATGGAAACGGAAGCTGGTACTTCTTGGCAAAATCAGCATGCGACTGCGCATCATCGGTGCTTACACCCATGATGGAAGCATTGAGATTACCCAGCACGCCGATGTCATCGCGAAAGCGGCAGGCCTCCAGCGTGCAGCCAGGCGTGTCATCCTTGGGATAAAAATAGAGCACCAGCCAACGCCCGTTAAAGTCATTCAGGCTATGGGTTTTACCGCTTTGATCCAGCAGAGAGAAGTCGGGAGCCGCACTGCCTTCCGTCCGATGCGATCCTGGACGCATCATCCACAAAACCGCGCTAGCAAGCACCAGCAATACCGCCAACCCGCCTAGCATTATTTTAATCATGCGTTCTCCTTATAGCATCATAGACGTGTTGTTCGCGAATTGGGGACGTCAGGTTGCGTTCGGCAATCCACGCGCGATTCGGTAGAATGCGCGCCATGCCCCGGTAGCTCAGTGGATAGAGCAACCCCCTCCTAAGGGGTAGGTCGGACGTTCGATTCGTCTTCGGGGCGCCAGGACACAAAAATGTTTGTCGCGCACAAACGCAAAGCAAGCGCGAACGC
>JAYUCZ010000123.1:0-4249 GCA_043740065.1 Thiobacillaceae bacterium
ATCGACATCAACATGGACGAAGGCATGTTGGACGCGAAAGCGGCGATGGTGCGCTTTCTGAATTTGATCGCCTCCGAACCCGACATCGCGCGCGTGCCGATCATGGTCGATTCGTCGAAATGGGAAGTCATCGAAGCCGGGCTGAAATGTGCGCAGGGCAAGTGCATCGTCAACTCCATTTCCATGAAAGAGGGCGTGGAAAAATTCAAGCACGAAGCCACGCTGGCGATGCGCTATGGTGCGGCGGCGGTGGTGATGGCTTTCGACGAAACCGGTCAGGCCGACACTTACGCACGCAAGATTGAAATCTGCGAACGCGCGTACCGGATTCTGGTGGATGAAGTCGGCTTCCCGCCGCAGGACATTATTTTTGACCCGAACATTTTCGCCATCGCCACCGGCATCGAAGAACACGCCAACTACGCGGTGGACTTCATCAACGCCGTGCGCTGGATCAAGCAAAACCTGCCGCACGCGAGAATTTCCGGCGGTGTCTCCAACGTGTCATTTTCGTTTCGCGGCAACGACCATGTGCGCGAAGCCATCCACACCGTATTCCTGTACCACGCCATCCAGGCAGGCATGGACATGGGCATTGTCAACGCCGGTATGTTGGGCGTGTACAGCGAACTGAACCCGGAACTGCGCGAGCTGGTGGAAGACGTGGTGCTGAATCGCCACCCCGATGCAGGCGATAAATTGGTGGATTTCGCCGTGCAGTTTCGCGGCAAGAAAAAAGACGAGTCCGGCGTGGAGGAACAAGCCTGGCGCAGCGAGCCGGTGGCGGCACGGCTATCACACGCGCTGGTCAAGGGCATTACCACTTTTATTATCGAAGACACCGAAGAAGCCCGCCTGCAATTTGACCACCCGCTCAAAGTCATCGAAGGCCCGTTGATGTCGGGCATGAACGTGGTCGGCGACTTGTTCGGCGCAGGCAAAATGTTCTTGCCGCAAGTGGTGAAATCCGCCCGCGTGATGAAGCAATCGGTCGCACATCTCATGCCGTTCATCGAAGCCACCAAGGCTGCGGGTGGCGCACAAAATAACGGCAAAATCGTCATGGCCACGGTCAAGGGCGACGTGCATGACATCGGCAAGAATATCGTCGGCGTGGTGTTGCAGTGCAATAACTATGAAGTCATTGATCTGGGCGTGATGGTGCCCGCCGACAAAATACTCGATACCGCCATCGAAGTCGGCGCGGACATCGTCGGCCTGTCCGGGTTAATCACGCCGTCGCTGGAAGAAATGGCCAACGTCGCCAAAGAAATGAAACGGCGTGGCATGACCCAGCCGCTGCTGATTGGCGGCGCAACCACTTCGCGCACCCACACCGCCGTCAAGATCGAACCCTTCTACGACCACCCCGTGGTGTGGGTGCCGGATGCCTCGCGTGCCGTCGGTGTCGCCTCCACCTTGTTGTCGCGTGATTTGCGCGATGCCTATGTGGCCGAGGTCAAAGCCGACTACATCAAAATCCGCGAACAACACGCCGGGCGCGACGAAGCCCGCAAACTGATCCCGCTGGAAACCGCCCGCGCACGCGGCTTTAAAACCGACTGGAAAACCTACACGCCGCCTGTGCCGAAGCAACTCGGACTTCAGGTGCTGCGCGACTACGACCTGAGTGAAATTGCCGCCGTTATCGACTGGACCCCGTTCTTCCAGACCTGGGAGCTGGCCGGGCGTTATCCAAAAATTCTCAAAGACGAAGTGGTCGGCATTGAGGCCACCGCATTATTTGCCGACGCGCAAGCCATGCTCAAGCAAATCATCGACGAAAAATGGCTCACCGCAAATGGCGTGCTGGGTTTATTCCCGGCCAATACCGTGGGCAGCGACGACATCGAGATTTACGCTGACGAAACCCGCAGCAACACCTTGATGACCTGGCACAACCTGCGCCAGCAAATGCAAAAGCCGTCCGACCGCCCCAACCTGTGTCTGGCGGATTTTATTGCGCCCAAGGATAGCGGCGTAAAAGATTACATCGGCGGCTTTGCCGTGACCGCAGGCGGTGGACGCTTCGACGAGAAAATCGCCGAGTTTGCAAAAACCCACGACGACTACAACTCGATTTTGTTCAAAGCACTGGCCGACCGTCTGGCCGAAGCCTTCGCCGAAAAACTCCATCAGAAAGTCCGCACAGAATTCTGGGCTTATGCCAGCGATGAAAATTTAAGCACCGAACAACTGATCGCCGAAGAATACGCAGGCATCCGCCCCGCCCCCGGCTACCCGGCTTGCCCGGAACACACCGAAAAAGGCCCGCTGTTTGAACTGCTCAACGCCACGCAAAACACCGGCCTGATTCTCACCGACAGCTTTGCCATGTGGCCGGCTTCAGCGGTATCCGGTTTCTATTTCAGCCACCCGCAATCTTCTTATTTCGCCGTGGCAAAAATCAACCGCGATCAGGTTGAGGATTACGCAAAACGCAAGGGCTGGGACATGGCAACAGCGGGGAAATGGCTGGCGCCGAATATCGCCTGAACCCGAAATCAAGTTTTCTCAGCGAAAACGCATTACGGCATGATGGAACTTCCTTACCCTGAATTGTCCTGAACATGCCCATCGAACTCTACAAAGACCCGCACCATGTATGCGTAATGTTCAACGATCTGGTTGACGATGCCGAGAGCGAGGCGGTACAGGCCAACCAGTTTTTGATCGTCACCGACGGCGAAGGTGCGCTCATTGACCCGGCCGGGCAGATGACCTACAACGCCCTGATTATGGGCATTGGCAAGTATTTCCCGTTCAAGAATCTGCGCTATATTTTCGCCTCGCGCCAGGATCCGGATATTATCGCCTCGCTGAATCGCTGGCTGTTCTCAACCGATGCCACGCTGTATGTCTCTTCGTTGTGGGCGCGCTTTGTGCCGCATTTTTGTACCGGCGGACGTACCGAAGGACGCATTGCCTCGATCCCGGATCGCGGCTCGAAAATCGCGCTGGGCAATACCAATATTTACGCGGTTCCCGCGCACTTTCTGCACGCCGAAGGCAACTTCCAGTTTTACGATGAGCGCTCTAAAATCCTGTTTTCCGGCGACATGGGTGCCTCGCTGGTGCATCACGCTGAAGTTCTAAAACCCATGAAATCCAAAGCTGATTTCCTGGCCAACCTGAAACACATGGAAGGCTTCCACAAGCGTTACATGGTTTCCAACAAGGCCTGCCGCCTGTGGGCGCGCATGGTGCGCGGTATGGATATCGACATGCTGGTGCCGCAGCATGGCCGGTACTTTGTGGGCAAAGAAGCCATCACGGCCTTTCTGGACTGGATCGAAAATCTGGAGTGCGGGATCGACCTGTTTACCCAGGATAACTACCGTTTTCCGCCACCCGCTTAAACCTGAGAAAAAATCAACCGCAGAGACGCGGAGAGCGCGGAGGAAAAACCTCTACTCTGCGCTCTCCGCGCCTCTGCGGTTGATTTGAGGCGCTAAACCGCCCACGCGCCGCTGCGCACCTTGTCCCACCAGAACAAGGCGGTGGTGGTTTTGGTCTCGCAGATTTCACCGCGCCGGATCATCTGCATGGCCTCGTCGAACGGCACGCGCAAAATTTCCAGAAACTCGTCGTGGTCGCGCTCGTGGCCGACATGCTCAAGATTACGCGCCAGATAAAAATACATGATTTCGTTGCAGTAGCCGATGGCGGGGTAAAACTCGAACAGGAATTTTATTTCGCCCGCACGGTAGCCGGTTTCCTCGATCAGCTCGCGCTGTGCGCAGACTTCCGGGGCTTCGTTGGGATCGAGTTTGCCCGCAGGCACTTCGATAAAGTCGCGCCCACACGGGTAGCGGTGCTGGCGCTCCAGCAGCACGTCGCCGTTTTCAAATATCGGCAGGATGATCGCCGCACCAGGATGCACGATGTATTCACGCGTTGAAGTGTTGCCATCAGGCAGGCGCACCGTGTCGCGCTTGGCATGCAGGAATTTTCCCTGGCATAGCCATTCGGAATCCAGTTTGGTTTCGGTTAGATCGGTCGTGGAAGTTGTATCGGTCATGGATAGTGTGGCGCTGGCTAACAGCAGGACGTAGAATCAGGCCACATCATAGCGCTGGAACTGGCAGCGCCAAAAAACAGCACAAAAAAAGCCGGGTGGAAAACCACCCGGCTAAAAACGGAGAAAACGACCAGCGCGCCCCCGTTGCGGAGAACATGATGCCGACCACCAAAGGCCAACCCATGAGCCATCATCTTACGAAGATGATGCTGGTTTGCCTATACAACT
>JAYUCZ010000124.1:0-9972 GCA_043740065.1 Thiobacillaceae bacterium
TACACCAAGCCCAGCAGGCGATGGCTGCCTGGATTGAGGTGGCACAGGAAATTGGACGTTCCATTCCTGAGCCACGCGGGCGCTTGATGTATGCGTGACGAATACAAACGCGAGGATTTGGGCAAGGGCGTGCGGGGCAAATATTTTGAACGCTACGGACAAAACAGTATGGCTATTCCCGATTTTCAAAGTGTTTTCATGCCACTGCTTAAAGTTTGTGCAGATGGTAAGGAACATACCAAACAGGAATTGCTGCCACTGCTGGCCAAGCAGTTTGGATTGACTGAGGAGGAGCTCGCTATCAAACTTGCCAGCGGCAAGCAAGGGATGTTTGATAATCGTGTGGGATGGGCCAAGAGCTATCTTAAGCAGGCGGGATCGCTCGAAATTGCGCGGCGCGGCGTGTTCAGGATTACAGAACGTGGATTGAAGGTTCTGGATGAAAATCCGCAGCCCCTGAATGTTAAGTACCTGAAACGTTTCCCCGAGTTTGTGGTTTTTAACGCGGGCAAACCCAAGGGTGAAAACAAGCTTGTCGAGTTGGTTTCTGATAATTCTGAAACCCCGGATGAACTCATCGCAGGCGGTTACAAACAATTACGCGAGTCACTTGCTATCGAATTGCTGGAGCGAATAAAAACCGTCAGCCCATCGCGCTTTGAAGAACTGGTTGTCGAGCTGCTGCTGAAGATGGGTTACGGCGGCACGCAGGAAGACGCGGGACGTGTAGTCGGCAAAAGTAGCGACGGCGGCATCGACGGCATCATCAATGAAGACCGGCTTGGGCTGGATGTGATTTACATTCAGGCCAAGCGTTGGGAGGCGGATGTGGGTCGCCCGGAGATCCAGAAGTTTGTCGGTGCGTTGGCGGGGAACAAGGCAAACAAGGGCGTTTTTATTACCAGCTCAGGTTTTACCAAAGGCGCTACAGATTACGCATCGCAGGTGAATCACCGGGTTGTCCTGATCGACGGGGCGATGCTGGCGGAGTTGATGATGGACTACGATTTAGGCGTTTCCACCAAAGACGTTTATACGGTGAAGCGGCTGGACACAGATTATTTTGAAGAAGACTAGTTTTAGATTGAACACATTTAGATTGAGCAAAACATGAGCCGCATTGGCCAAACCTTTACCGCGCTTAAAGCGCAAAACAAAAAAGCCCTGATTCCTTTCATTACCGCAGGCGATCCCGGCAGGGGCATTACCGTGCCGTTGATGCACGCGCTGGTGGAGGCGGGCGCGGACATTATCGAGCTGGGCGTGCCGTTTTCTGATCCGATGGCGGACGGGCCGGTGATACAGCGCGCATCGGAACGTGCGCTGGCCAACAAGATTGGCTTGAAGGATGTGCTGGCGATGGTGGCGGAGTTTCGCAAGTCTAACGACAGCATTCCGGTGGTGTTGATGGGCTACGCTAACCCGGTGGAGCGCATGGGCTACGAGACGTTTGCCAAGGCCGCAGTCGAGGCAGGCGTGGATGGTGTGCTGACGGTGGATATTCCGCCGGAAGAATCGCATGGCGTTTCGGATGTGTTCAAGGCGCATGGTCTGGACCCGATTTTTCTGCTGTCGCCCACCACACCAGAATCGCGCGTGGAAATGGTGGCGAAGGCGGCGAGCGGTTTTATTTATTACGTGGCGCTCAAAGGCGTGACTGGCTCGACTAATCTCGACACTGACGAAGTGGCGAAGAAGCTCACCATGATCCGCAAGCATTGCAGTCTGCCGGTGGGCGTGGGCTTTGGTATTCGCGATGCGGCGACGGCGGAAGCGGTGGCGCGGATTGCTGACGCGGTGGTGGTGGGCAGCCGGATTGTGAACGAGATTGAAAACGCAGCGGTGGAAGACGTAGTGCTAAAAGTAAAATATCTGGTGCAGGATTTGCGCCGGGGCGTGGATGCGGCGGTGAAGTAAACAAGCTCCCCTCCCCCAGCGGGAGAGGGGCTAGGGGGTGAGGGAGAGTGCTTAACCTGGCGCTAATGTCTGGTTAGTCGGCATTTCGCCCTCATCCCAACCCTCTCCCGCTGGGAGAGGGAGTATAAAAACGTGGAGAACATAAAATGAGCTGGTTCCAGAAACTCGTGCCGCCAAAAATCAAGGCCCGTCGCGAAGCGAAAAAATCCGTGCCGGAAGGGCTGTGGTCCAAGTGCCCGGCCTGCAACGAGGTGTTGTACAAGGCCGACCTGCAAAACAATCTGGAAGTTTGTCCAAAATGCGACCATCACCACCGTATCGGCGCACGCGAGCGGCTGGACATGCTGCTGGATGCAGAAGGCCGGCGCGAGATTGGTATGGAAGTTAAACCCCTCGATCCGCTCAAATTCAAGGATCAAAAGAAATATTCGGATCGCCTGACCGATGCGCAAAAAGCCACGTCGGAAACTGATGCTTTGGTGGTGATGGCGGGCGCGATCCAGACCGTGCCGGTGGTGGTGGCGGCATTTGAATTCAAGTTCATGGGCGGCTCGATGGGCTCGGTGGTGGGCGAGCGTTTTGTGCGCGGCGTGCAAACCGCGATTGAAACAAAATCGGCGTTTATCTGCTTTAGCGCCAGCGGCGGCGCACGCATGCAGGAGGGGCTGTTTTCGCTGATGCAGATGGCCAAGACCTCGGCGGCGCTCACGCATTTGGCCGCGCATCGCTTGCCGTTTATTTCGGTGTTGACCGACCCCACCATGGGCGGCGTGTCGGCCAGTTTTGCCATGCTGGGCGATTTGAATATTGCCGAACCCAATGCGCTGATCGGTTTTGCCGGCCCGCGTGTGATTGAGCAGACGGTACGCGAAACGCTGCCGGAAGGCTTCCAGCGAGCTGAATTTCTGGTGGAAAAAGGCGCTGTCGATCGCATCATCGACCGCCGCCAGATGCGCGACGAACTGGCCGCAACGATTTCCATGCTGATGAAGCGGCCTGCACTGGCGGCTTGAATTAGCTTGTAACCACAAAGGACACGAAGGGCACAAAGTAGCCCAACAAAAAACTTTGTGGCCTTCGTGTCCTTTGTGGTGAGAAACGCACGTGTCACTTAATGACTGGCTGGCCCGTCTTGAGCAAGCCCACCCCACCAGCATCGAACTTGGCCTTGCGCGTGTCGCGCAAGTGCGCGATGCCATGCGTCTGCACCCTGCATTCCCTGTCATTCTCGTCGGCGGCACCAATGGCAAAGGCTCTACCTGCGCCTATCTCGACGCGATCCTGCGCGCACAGGGCTACAAAACCGGGTTGTACACCTCGCCGCATTTGCTGCGTTACAACGAGCGCATTCGCATTGATGGCATGGACGCGGAGGACGCTGCCATCGTCGCCGGACTGGACGCGGTCGAGGCGGCACGCGGCGCGGTTTCACTGACTTATTTTGAACACGGCACGCTGGGTGCAGTCTGGCAGTTTGCGCAGGCGGGCGTGGACGTGGCGATTCTGGAAGTGGGGCTGGGCGGGCGGCTGGATGCGGTGAATATCTTTGATCCGGTGGTGTCGGTTGTGACCACGATTGATTTAGATCATCAGGACTGGCTGGGCGATACAAGAGAAAAAATCGGTTTTGAGAAAGTCGGCATTTTCCGTGCCGGCAAGCCTGCAATTTGTGGTGATGCAAATCCGCCGCAAAGCCTGCTGCAACACGCGCAAGTACTCGGTGCGAATCTGCAATGCAGCGGGCGGGATTTTTCGGTGACGATTCTGGCCGATGGCTGGGGTTTTCAGATGGGCGATATTGACCCCGGCAAATTGCCCGTGCCTGCTTTGGCGGGGCGGCATCAATTCAACAACGCGGCTGCGGCGCTGGCGGCGCTGGCGGCAGTTGCGGATCAGCTTCCTGTGTCGCTGGCCGCCATCCATGCGGGTCTGGCTTGCGCGCAGCAACCGGGTCGCTTTCAGCGCATTCCAAACCAGCCCGGCGCGAATCACCCTGAAACCGTGCTGGATGTGGCGCATAACCCCGAATCGGCACGGGCGTTGGCAGACAACCTGCATGCCTGTCCGGTTAAAGGAAAAAACCTGGCGGTGTTTGCCATGCTGGCGGACAAGGATGTTGCCGGGGTGGTTGAACCGCTAAAAGGCAGTTTTGATGCCTGGCTGGTGGCCGGATTGTCTGGCGCACGCGGACAAACCGGACAGCAGCTTGCCGGGCTACTCACACCACTGGTGGCAGTGCCGGTGGCGGTGTACGCCACGCCGCTTGAGGCTTATCAGGCGGCAAGATTGCAGGTGGGTGAAGATGATAGAATCACCGTCTTCGGTTCGTTCCACACCGTAGCGGAAGTATTGCCAGATGCCACCACCAGTTGTTGATGACGATCACAAAAGACGCGCACGCCGTCGATTGATTGGCGCAGTCGCGCTCACGATCATTGCCGTCATTATCCTGCCCCTGGTGCTGGAAAAAGAGCCGCCGCCCGCCGGACCGCTGGAAATTCACATGCCGGCTTTGCCCGCCCAATCTCGGCAAGCCCAGTCTCAGCAAGTTGCAACGCAACCCGCTCCCGCACAAAATCCTCTGGCGAATGCCGCAGTTGTCCCGCCCACGATTGAATACGCGACGCCTGCCGAAAATACGCGGGTGGACACCAGTTCCAATGTGTCGGCAGTAGCGCCGCGCATGGAGCCTGTCAAAGTGCCGACACCCAAGGTGCAAACTACTAAGCTGCCAGCACCCAAGGAAGCGCCACTCAAGATTGACCCGACTAAGGCCGAATCGCCCAAACCGCAGACAGAGCAGGCCAAACCAGAACCGCAGCCAGCCAAAGCCGAACCGCAACCGGTTATAGCTTCTCCATCTACGGACAACACTTACAGCGTGCAGATCGGGGTATTTGCCGATCAGGTCAATGTGGAAAAACTTAAAACCCGGATTGTCGCACTGGGTCTAAAAGCCAGCACCGAGCCGGTGGGCAGCAGCACGCGCGTGCGCGTAGGCAAGTTTTCCAGCCGGGCGCAGGCCGAGGCGGCGGTTGCAAAATTGAAGGCAGCGGGTTTGTCAGCGAAAGTAGTGGAAGAATGACCGTGCTGGACTGGATGGTGATTCTGGTGCTGGCGGTATCGGTGGTGCTTAGCCTGATGCGCGGCCTGGCGCAGGAAATCTTCTCTCTGCTGGCCTGGATCAGTGCTTTTTTGGCGGCCAAGTGGGGTGCGGCGGCGGTGGCACCGCTGTTGCCCATCAGTGCCGAAAGCGAAAACCTGCGTTATTTTATTGCGCTGGTGGTGGTGTTTCTGGTGATGATGGTGGTCGTCCTGCTATTGGGGCGTGTGGTTAAACGCGCCATCAACGCGGCGGGGCTGGGCGGCGCGGATAAAACCATCGGTAGCCTGTTTGGCCTGCTGCGCGGTGTGGTGATCCTGACCGGCCTGACGCTGGCGGCAGGCTTGACGGCGCTGCCACAAACCGATTTCTGGAAAAAATCCATGTTCTCCGCAACCCTTGAAATGCTGGCAACAAGCGTAAAACCCTTGCTGCCAGAACGTTTGTCTCAACATCTTCATTACAGGTAAGCCATCATGTGTGGAGTGATCGGCGTAGTCGCCAATACCCCCGTTAACCAACTGCTCTATGACGGCCTGATGGTCTTGCAGCATCGCGGCCAGGATGCGGCGGGCATCGCCACAGCGGAAGGTGCGCGTTTTCACATGCACAAGGAACCGGGGTTGGCGCGTGATGTGTTCCGCACCCGCGACATGCGCAATTTGCGCGGCAATATCGGCGTGGCGCATGTGCGTTATCCCACGGCGGGCAGTGCGTCTTCCAGCGCCGAGTCGCAGCCGTTCTATGTTAATTCGCCGTTCGGCATTGTGCTGGGGCATAACGGCAACCTGACCAACACCGAAGCCTTGCAACGCGCCCTGTTTGCCGAGGATTTTCGTCACGTCAACACCAACTCCGATTCCGAAGTGCTGCTGAATGTGCTGGCGCACGAGTTGCAGGCCAGCGGCCATACCGGGCGGCTGGATCTGAATACGGTTTTTGCTGCCGTGTCCGGCGTGCATAAACGCTGCGAAGGTGCTTATGCCGTGGTGGCGCTGATTGCCGGTTACGGTTTGCTGGCGTTCCGTGATCCGTTTGGTATTCGTCCGTTGATTCTAGGCGTGAATGAAAGTGTCAGTCCGCCGGAATATATTGTGGCCTCTGAAAGCGTGGCGATCGACGCATTGGGCTTCAAGATTCTGCGCGATGTAGAACCCGGCGAAGCGGTTTTCATCGACGAAAATCGCCAGTTACACAGCCGTCAATGCGCGGCTTCGCACAGGCTCAACCCGTGCATTTTTGAATACGTTTACCTGGCGCGGCCGGACTCGGTGATGGACGGCATTTCGGTGTACAAAACCCGCCTGCGCATGGGCGTGTCGCTGGCCGAAAAAATCAAGCGCGAATTCGGCCATCTAAAAATTGACGTGGTGATTCCCATCCCCGACACCAGCCGCCCGTCCGCGCTGCAACTGGCCAACCAGCTTAACGTGCCGTATCGCGAAGGCTTCATCAAAAATCGCTACATCGGCCGCACCTTCATCATGCCCGGGCAGGCGCTGCGCAAGAAATCCGTGCGTCAAAAACTCAACGCCATCGCCGAAGAGTTCAAGGATAAAAACGTGCTGCTGGTGGATGACTCCATCGTGCGTGGCACCACCAGCCGCGAAATCGTGCAGATGGCACGCGATGCTGGCGCGGCGAAGGTGTATTTTGCGTCCGCTGCACCGCCGGTGCGCTACCCCAACGTGTATGGCATCGACATGCCGACCCGCGCAGAATTGCTGGCGCACAACCGCAGCGACGAAGAAATCGCCCGCGAAATTGGTTGCGATGCGCTGATCTATCAGGACATCGAAGCGCTGATTGAGGCTGTGAAAGCCGAAAACCCAGCCATTACCGACTTTGATACCTCCTGCTTTGACGGGCGCTATGTCACCGGCAACGTCACGCCCGCTTATCTGGATTACATCGAGGCCCTGCGCACCGGCGATGTCCTGCCGCAATCCATCGAAACCCAGCAACTGGATTTGAATCTGGTGGCGGACTCGCGTTAGAGGGCATTACAAGTGTCTTTTATTTCCCCGGCAAGGAAAGTTCTTGATGCAATCTTCTGGCTACTTTTCGTTGCGATTATCTTGTCCTGTTAGCTAACTGTAGGCTGATGGAAATTCACAATAAATTTGACGATAAACCAAGAAAAGAAGGAAGGACTAAAACATGATGAAACTGAACCTTCGCGGGTTTTCACTGGAATACGTAATCGCGCCGGTAATAAAGCGCATACGAACCCTGGGCATGGCAGCACTGCTCCTGCTGATGGCCACCCCCGCCTTTTCTCAAGGTGCGGGTATCGAGTGGGATATCCTCAATCAGGAAGTCATGTCGCTCTATCAAAAAGGGCAATATGACCGTGGCGTGGTCGTTGCGAAAAAGGCGCTGGCGGTTGCACAGCAGAACGCCGGGAAAAATCATCGCGATGTGGCCACCAGCCTGAACAACCTCGCGTCGCTGTACGAAGCCCAAGGCCAGTACGCGCAGGCCGAGCCGCTGTACAAGCGCGCGCTGGCGATTAATGAGAAAGCCCTGGGCCCCAATCATCCCGATGTGGCCCTGAGCCGGAACAACCTCGCGCTTCTGTACTACACCCAAGGCCAGTACGCGCAGGCCGAGCCGCTTTACAAGCGCTCGCTGGCGATTTTGGAGAAAGCCCTGGGCCCGAATCATCCCGATGTCGCCACCAGCCTGAACAACCTCGCGGGGCTGTACTACACCCAAGACCAGCACGCGCAGGCCGAGCCGCTTTTCAAGCGCGCGCTGGCGATTCGGGAGCAAGCCCTGGGCCCGAATCATCCCAGTGTGGCCGAGAGCCTTGAGAATATGGCAGCGCTCTATATAAAAACGGGCAGGAATCAGGCAGCAGCGGCGTTAGAGAAGCGAGCCGCAGCGATCAGGGCCATACAGCGATGAAATCAAATGCCAACCCGGCGCTCAATCTCGCTCTCTTTGGTCGCTGGGCGACGCTAAAGGGCATCGCGGATTGTTGGGGTTCACGATAGACCCGCTCACCCCAACCTACAATTGCTGGAGCATTTTGGATTCAAACATGAACAACGAATACGATATTGAAACCTTGGCGGTGCGCGGCGGCATTGTGCGCAGCCAGTTTAACGAACATAGCGAGGCACTGTTTTTAACCTCCAGTTTTGTGTTCGACAGCGCGGCGCAGGCGGCGGCGCGTTTTAAGGGCGAAGAGCCCGGCATGATCTACGCGCGCTTTACCAATCCCACGGTGGGCATGATGGAGGCGCGGCTGGCGGCGCTGGAGGGCGCGGAGCGTTGCGTGGCGTTTTCCAGCGGCATGGCGGCGATTTTGGCGACGGTGATGGGCTTGATGAAAGCGGGCGAGCATGTGATTGCTTCGCGCTCGATTTTTGGTTCTACGGTGCAGTTGTTCTCCAATATTCTCGGCAAGTTCGGCATCGAGACGACGTATGTTTCGCCGACCGATCCGGAAGAATGGCGGGCGGCGATCAAGCCCAATACCCGGTTGTTTTTTGTCGAATCGCCGTCCAATCCGCTGACCGAAGTCAGCGACATCGCCGCGCTGGCAAAAATCGCAAAAGAAGCGGGCGCATGGCTGGCGGTCGATAACTGTTTCTGTTCGCCCGCCTTGCAAAAACCCTTGGCGCTGGGCGCGGATATCGTGATTCATTCCGCCACCAAATATCTGGACGGGCAGGGCAGGGTGCTGGGCGGCGCGGTGCTGGGCAGCCAGGCGTTGATGGAAGGCGTTTATACCTTTTTGCGCACCGCTGGGCCGACGTTGTCAGCCTTCAATGCCTGGATCATTTTGAAAGGGCTGGAAACGCTGGCGATCCGCATGGTTGCGCATTCAAAAAGCGCACTGGAATTGGCGCATTGGCTGGAGAGTCACCCCAATGTCGAGCGCGTGTGGTATCCGGGGCTGGCTTCGCACCCGCAGCACGCAATCGCCATGCGCCAGCAAAAAACCGGCGGCGGCATCGTGGCGTTCGAGGTCAAGGCCAAAGAGGTTGGGGGCGGCAAGGATGCGGCCTGGCGCGTGGTGGACAACTGCAAGCTGTTGTCGATTACCGCTAACCTGGGCGATGCCAAAACCACCATCACCCATCCGGCCACCACCACGCATAGCCGCATGACCGCCGAACAGCGTGCATCTGCGGGAATCGGCGATGGCTTGATCCGGGTAGCGGTGGGGCTGGAATCGCTACGCGATATTCAGAACGACCTGGCACGGGGATTGAACACTTGAGAATTTTTGCCTGGCTGTTGCTGGCAAGTTGCAGCGTGCAAGCCGCCGACATGATCGAGTTGCGCTATCAGGATCAAGACCCTGGCGATGCGCCCTATCTAACGCGCGTTTTGATTACGGATCGTTATCTGCGCCTGGATGACGGCAATGACAACGCCGATTTTGTTTTGCTGGAGCGCAAGGCCAAAATGCTAACGAATGTTTTGCATAGCCAAAACAGTTTGACGCGTCTGCCCAAACGCCCGTTGCCCAAAGCGCGTGCGCCGGAGTACAAGCTTGAGGAGAAGGTGACACTGGTCAGACCTGGTACGACCCGCGTGCAGATTTCTTTGGATGGCAAACTTTGCTCCGAGATGGTCGCGGCGGAAAAATTTTTGCCCGAAGCCACCAAAGCCCTGGCCGAATACAAATCTGCGCTGGCCTATACGCAGTGGCAGACCTACCAGAACACGCCAGCCGACATGCGCCAGCACTGCGACTTGGTCAACCATGTCTGGAATACCGACCGGGCGCTAGCCTATGGTCTGCCGCTGGAGGAACGTGATGACACGGGGCGCACACGGCAGTTGATCGCCAGCGGGCGCAAGCCGGTGAATGCACAATTGTTCAAGCTGCCGAAGCATTACACGCTGACGCAACTACCGGGCGACGCTTCAGTCGAGCGGAAGTAACACGCAGCCTGCCGCCGTGCAGGAAAGGTAGCCGCCCTCGCCATACC
>JAYUCZ010000125.1:0-4235 GCA_043740065.1 Thiobacillaceae bacterium
TGTCTTTTTCCTTCAACAGCGATGCGCGCATGATTTTCTGCGAGCGCGGCGTGCCTTCCTCGGCCTCGATCTGGAACATGCGGAACGCTGCATGGAAACGCTGGCGCGCCGTCTGGATGGCCGGCAATTGCCGATCCAGCACCGCCAGCGTCACGTCATCCAGTTTGATGTCTTTTGCCGCCCTGGCTTCGCCCAGCATGCGCATTGACGAATCCACAATCTGGTCGGCATTGATGCCGCGATTATCGAAATTGCCGGACTCCTGGGCAAGATAGTCTGCGTCGGGTTTGGCCGCTTCCATGCCAGCCAGCAACCGCTCCATATGCACCATCTGCTGGCGAATGAGGATTTCCACGCTGGCGACCTGTTCCTGTAGCGGCAGGTAGTAATCGGACAGCGCACGCACCTGGTTGTTGAGCTGGCGAAAATTCAGCACCGAGAGCCAGGTGACAATCACCATCAGCCCCAGCAGCGAAGCCGTAATACTGAAAATTTTCAGTCGGATGGGGCGTTGCATCAGGGCAGGGTGCTTAGTTTTTGTGAGCAAAAGACCGGTCTGGTGCGATTCCCGGATAACCGCCATGCGGCAACACGCCGCTTCCACCACCTCATTGCGAAGGGGTGGGTGGCCAGTAGAACAGTAATGAAGATGCTCAGGCTACGCTACCGAAACCCTTGTCGGTCGCGAGGAAGGGCGCTTCAAGTCCGGCCAGGCGACAACCTTGCGCAACCGGGCCACCGGGGAAAAGCTGGTACAGATACTTGAGGCCACCCAGATGGTGGAAGTGTTCGTCCAGCGCATCGTGAATCTCGCGCAGGTTGATGTGTCCGTCTTCTTCGTGCTGTAGAAAATAATGCTGCAACGCACGGATGGCTTCGCAGTGGGCATCGGTCAGTTGAAGCCCTTCATCCTGCGCCATGCGCGTCGCTTCATCCGGCACCCAGTCCAGCGGGGCATCGGGAAAGCCGGGAAAAGTATCGCGATCGCGGATCAGGGCGTTAATGTCGCGGGAAGTGTGCATCATGCTATGTCTCCTTTGTTGGCTCCTTTCGGATAACCTCAAGGTAGACAATTTGGCTCAGGATTCAAGCTGGATTCAAGCTGGCAACGGCGGCTCAAGGCTCAATTTAAAGCCACCAGAGGCGGCTCAAGGTTTAATTTCAAGCCACCAGAGGCGGCTCAAGGCTTAATTCAAGCCACCAGAGGCGGCTCTTGCATCAACGCCACCTGCTCGCGCAGTTCCAGAATGCGCGTCTGCCAGTAATGCGCGGTGTTAAACCACGGAAATGCGGCGGGGAAGGCGGGGTCGTCCCAGCGCCGTGCCAGCCAGGCAGAGTAATGGATTAACCTTAAGGTGCGCAGGGCTTCCAGCAGATGTAGTTGGCTGGGGTCAAACTCAAAGAAATCCTCATAGCCAGCCAGCACGTCATGCAATTGGCCGCTCATGGTGTCGCGGTCGCCGGATAGCAACATCCATAAATCCTGCATGGCCGGCCCCATGCGGCAGTCGTCAAAATCCACAAAATGCGGGCCGCTGTCTGTTGCGCCTTCTGACCACAACACGTTGCCCATGTGGCAGTCGCCATGCAGGCGCAGGGCGGTGATATTTCCGGCGCGCTCAAAGCAGTGCTGCACGCCTTCTAGCGCCTGCGCCGACACGCTTTCCCAGGCGGGTAGCAGGTCGGGCGAAATCCAGTTGTTTTCCAGCAGAAACGTGCGCGGCTCAATGCCAAAGCTGGAAATGTCCAGCACAGGCCGGTGATTAAAGGGCCGCAATGCGCCGATGGCGTGGATGCGCCCCATAAAGCGCCCCATCCACGCCAGCGTGTCGCGGTTTTCCAGCTCCGGCGGACGACCGCTTTGACGTGGCGAAACCGAAAACCGGAAACCGTCAAAATTATGCAGCGTGGCGTGATGGATGTTGAGCGGCGCTACCACCGGAATTTCGCGCTCGGCCAGTTCCTGGGTAAAAGCGTGTTCTTCGAGGATCGCCGCATCGCTCCAGCGTTCGGGGCGATAAAACTTGGCAACCACGGGCGCACCGTCTTCCTGCCCCACTTGAAACACCCGGTTTTCGTAACTGTTGAGCGCCAGCAACCGACCGTCGCAGCGCAGCCCCAGGCTTTCGAGTGCGTTGAGTATCTGGTCGGGCGTGAGTCTGGAAAAAGGATGTTGCATAAACTGGCCTGAAGAAAACGAGACCGTAATATGCCTGATCCGGACGTTTTGTGCTGGACGAATCCGGACAGGTGTCGCCGTAATCGCTTGGATACTGGCGAGCCCTATTTATCAACGCCAGCCGATGACAGATAGCTGCGCAAATGCCGCAATTCTTCTTTGCTACAGGTTGGGCTGTTGTGCGGGCGATGCAAAAAGCCCTCCACGCCATTCAACAGAATCCTGAAACTTGCGCCGTGGTGTGGCTCTACCGTGGCACCAATGTGGGTCAGCATGGCCTCTACCTCGCGCCAGTGGATGTTGCCGCTAACCGGGCCGTTAAAAATGGAATGCAGCAAGTTTTCGTGTTTGTGGCTCATGGCAATACCTTTGTGTCTGACATCTTTATGAGGATAGAAGCTGTGCCGTTATAATGCGAGTTGTTGGGAATTGCCTGCAAATCACGGGTAAATCCTTGCAAAATATGGTTAATTGACGCACAATAGCGCCCGAAATCGTCTTTTGGTCAGTCTTCTCCGCGCACCAGGTTTTCTAAAACCCCTTAAGGTTTTCATAAACCTTGGCGCATTCTGTCGGCTCTCCTCATTGGCATTCTCGCCGCGCCAGGCAGGCGTGGCTGCCGCAGCCCTACTGCGATCTTACGCAATCAGTATGCCTGCGCACGGCTTGGCCGTGTCGCTCGCCAAGCACGAGGAATCAAAATAATGGCCAAAGAAGAGCTGGTGGAAATGGAAGGTGTGGTCAGCGAAGTGCTACCGCAAACCCGTTTTCGCGTTACCCTGGACAACGGCTTTGAAATTACCGCCTACGCTTCTGGGAAAATCAGAAAGCACCGCATTCGCATTCTCGCAGGCGATAAGGTTACGCTGGAAATGTCGCCCTACGACCTGACCAAAGGCCGCATCAATTTCCGTCATAAGGAGGCCAATGCCTCTCCTAGACCGACCCCGTACAAAAAATACTGACAAATCAGCCTGTTAGCTCATACTCAGGTGTAATGGACAGCCCCAAAAAAGCCCACCCGGTAGGCGTTTGCAAAACCTGCGGCGGCATTACCTACAATATGGCATCGGTAAACCAGCGCTGCGGGCGTAGCCCAAACGGGCATCGCTGCACTGGCAAGTTTGCCAATGCCTCACGCGATAGCGACTGGAAAGCTTGTGTTAGTTGCAGCGGTTTGGGCAAGCAGGGTAGTGCGCCGTGTGTTTATTGCCACGGTATCGGCTGGAATTTGGCGAAGCCTTGGATTATTTAGCGTTATACCGGAACTTCGGGTGTAAGCTGTGCGTCACACGTTGTGAAATTCTGATATGGCGTTTAAATTTAGCTAGTTGATTATCACTATTTTCAAGACAAGATGCCTTAAGGCACACTTGCCAGTGCTAGTTTACAAGCCTCTTAAAGCCGGAGAAACCATGAACAAAAAACAATTGACTCTTTCCTGCGCCGTTCTGGCCAGTCTTGTCGGGTTTGCCGGGCAAGCCTATGCCAACACAAGCGCGGTCATACCCGAAAAAACGATCAAGGCAACCACTAAAACGGTTAAAAGCACTACAGACTCCAAAGCAGCCAAAACCACCAAAACCGCAAAAAAACCTGAAGCGACTAAAGAAACCGTCAAAACGCTATCGGTGACGGAAGCTGTCAAAACCGAGATTGCTCCGGTGGCCGTGCAACCCGTGCCTGCCAATGTCCCAGCACCTGCCAATCCCTATCTGGCTTACCGGGCAACCAACCCCTATCTGGCGAATCGTCCCGCCAATCCTTACCTGCCAGCACCAGCGAATAATGCCAGTTTTGCAGCGCCAGCCGCGATGGCTCAACAGGCTGTAAGCCCATTTGTCAAAGTTGCAGTCTCGACCGTGCCGACTTCAGCCGTGGCGACTTCAGCCGTGGCGACTTCAACCGTGGCGACTTCAACCGTGGCGAGTTCAACCGTGGCGAGTTCAACCGTACCGAGTTCAACCGTGCCGAGTTCAACCGTGGCGGCAACACGGGCTACCGCCCCCCAGATGGTCGCTGGCGTTTCTGGTCGCAAGCATATTTCCCTTTCGCC
>JAYUCZ010000126.1:0-4201 GCA_043740065.1 Thiobacillaceae bacterium
TGCGCGGGTTAATTGAGCTATTGTCTTAAACCGGGATTGTTCATTAAACCTAAAAACCGCAGTTGGACGCATAGGGCGACCTGTGGCCGCCGTGTCGGGCATGGCCCGACCTATGAAGCTACGCTGATGAAATGGCGGTTTTTGGGCCAATGAACAATCTCGGTTAATCCGGGATTGTTCATTGGGATGTTTCACTCTGTGGGAGCGCCGCCCCCGGCGCGATTTGCGGTCGTTTTCGCGCCGGGGGGCGGCGCTCCCACAGGGGTGTTTGACCATAATGGATTACCCCGGTTAATCCAGCGCCCAAGCCGCAAACGGCTCGATCTCCTCGCGGTTTAGTAGCATCAACTGGAACGCCTGCGGGTTTTGCCTGCGATCTGCCGTGGCATCCACGCCCAGCCGTTGCAGCACATAGCCAAGCAGGGCGCGGCGCACCTCCAGCTCGATGCTTCCATCACCCGCCGCATAATCCAGCAGCAGGCTTTCGCGCTTCGCCGGCTCCAAGCCCTGATGCGGCAGCAGTTTCAGCACCAGCGTTTCCATCCAGTCTTCATCATATTGCGCGCTGGATTCGGCCAATTCGTTCAGGCATTCGGCTTCCTCAAAACGCGACAATACAAAATCCCGAAAATCGCAGCTGTCCTCACAGTACGCCCGCACATGCCAGCGCAAGCCGTTATCCACCAGCGTATGCGGCTCCAAAACGCGTTCCACTGGCTGCTCGCGACCAGATAAAGAACGGTAGCGAACCCGCAGTTTTTTTTGACCCCGAATAGCGCGGGTAATTTGTGCCAGTAATTGCCTGTTTGGCAAACGCATGGGCAAAGGCAGGCTTGCCGTGGGTAGGCCGTAAATCAAAGCCTCAGCATAAGGGCCTCCGCTGGCTGCAAGGTTGGAAGCCAGCACGGACAACACAGCCGCTGGTGCCAGATTGGCAAAAGCTGGACTAAACGCCGCTGCGGGCACAAAACCGAACACCGCATGGTTATAAGTCAAGTTGCCCGGTGCCAGATCGTTATACAGCTTGAGGTCTTTGGTCGCCGCCGGATCGGAAAGGCCAAATGCACGCGCCACGTCACTGCGCGTCACCAGCCCCGCGTAGTAGGCCAACACTTCTATGTATTGCAAGCGCTGGCGCGTTGCCCACTTCACGTCCAGCCGCATTTTCTCTTTTGTCGCCATGCGAGACTCCCGTATCCACAAGACCATTATCCGAAATTATCCATTGTGAAATTTGGTTTGCTTCCCCCTTGATAAAGGGGGATTGAGGGGGATTTTAGCTTTGCCAAAACAGGTTACGACCCTCAAATCCCCCCTAACCCCCCTTTATCAAGGGGGGGAACACACCGATATGCCCAGAATGGATTATCTAGGATTATGGCAGATACAAAAATAAAGTTGGTATTTTATAGTTAGGTGATATTTTTTATTGACATTGTAATATGTATGGCCTAAATTTCGTCCATGGCTGGTTAACAGACCCGGCCACTTAACCCCAACAGGAGATCAACATGGCCACCGCATCCGCAGCAGCAAATGCCGAAGACAAAATGAAGGCGCTCAATGCCGCGCTGTCGCAAATCGAAAAACAGTTTGGCAAAGGCTCGGTCATGCGCATGGGCGACCACGACGTGATGCGCGATATTCAGGTTGTCTCCACCGGCTCGCTAGGGCTGGACATCGCGCTGGGCATCGGCGGCTTGCCGCGTGGCCGGGTGGTGGAAATCTACGGCCCGGAGTCTTCCGGCAAAACCACCCTCACCCTGCAAGTCATCGCCGAAATGCAGAAAACCGGCGGCACGGCGGCTTTTATCGATGCCGAACACGCGCTGGACCCGACCTATGCCAAAAAGCTCGGCGTGGACGTGGACAATTTGCTCATCTCGCAACCCGACACCGGCGAGCAGGCACTGGAAATTGCCGACATGCTGGTGCGCTCCGGCTCGGTGGACGTGGTGGTGATCGACTCGGTCGCCGCGCTCACGCCCAAAGCCGAAATCGAGGGCGAAATGGGCGATTCGCACATGGGTTTGCAGGCCAGGCTCATGTCACAAGCGCTCAGAAAACTTACCGCCAACATCAAGCGCACCAACACCCTGGTTATTTTTATTAACCAAATCCGCATGAAAATCGGCGTGATGTTTGGCAGCCCGGAAACCACCACCGGCGGCAACGCGCTCAAGTTCTACGCCAGCGTGCGCCTGGATATCCGCCGCATCGGCGCAATCAAAAAAGGCGATGAAGTGGTCGGCAACGAAACCAAGGTCAAAGTCGTCAAGAACAAGGTTTCGCCGCCGTTTAAAGAAGCCTTTTTCGATATTTTGTACGGCCAGGGCATCTCGCGCGAAGGCGAAATTATCGAACTGGGTGTCGCGCACAAAATCGTTGATAAATCTGGTGCCTGGTATGCCTACAACGGCGAAAAAATCGGCCAGGGCAAAGACAACGCCCGCGAATTTCTCAAAGAAAACCCCGCCATCTCCCAGGAAATCGAAGCCAAAGTGCGCGCTGCGGTAGGCGTTAACCCCGCCATGGCCGCCGCCGCACCCACCGAAGCCAATGCCTAAAGTGCCAGCCTCGTTACGCGACCGCGCCCTGGGCTTGCTGACGCGGCGCGAACACGGTTTCGTAGGGTGCAAAAGCTACGCGCATTGCACCAAACATTCGGCGCAATACCGATTGCGCCCTACGGTTTTTGTACCTCGGCACGGAAACCGGCTCCTCCTACAAACTGCCTAATTGTTATTTTCTGGTTATACTAGTCTAACCATACTTATGGAGTGACATCATGCAAACGGTCAGCCTGTTCAATGCCAAAACCCATTTATCCGGGCTAATCGAACAAATCGCCAGCGGTACCGAAACAGAAATCACCATCGCCCGCCACGGTCAACCCGTCGCCCGGCTTGTCCCCATCCCCGGCATTGATACCGCCAAGCGCATCGGCATTGCCGCCGGAGAATTCGAAGTACCGGACGACATTGACGCGCATAACGCAGAGATTCTCAACTTGATGACCGGCGCATAAGGTGCGGCTTCTGCTCGACACTCACGTTGCGCTGTGGGCAATTACCGATTCGCCGCGTTTACAGGCATCTGCCCGCAGCCTGATCCTGGACCCCTTAAACAGCATCCACATCAGCACCGCCTCGGTGTGGGAAATCACCATCAAACACATGCTGAAAAAAGGTGACATGCCGGTATCCGGCACGCAGGTGGCCGCTCACTTTCTGGCGGCAGGGTATCTCGAACTGCCCATTACCAACGCCCATATCAGCCTGCTGGAAACCCTGCCTAACCACCACGCAGACCCGTTTGATCGCCTGTTGGTCGCGCAAGCACTGGCAGAACCGCTCCGGCTCATCACCCACGATGCCACGCTCAAGCTGTATAGCGACAGCATCATCCTGGTCTGATTTCGTTTCCGCCGATGCCTAAAATCCCCGCTTCACTTCGCGACCGCGCCCTGGGTTTGCTGGCGCGGCGCGAACACAGCCGCCTGGAGCTAACGCGCAAACTGACACAGGCCGGGTTTCCGGCGGATGAGATTGCGCCCGTGCTGGACGAGTTTGAAACCAGGAACTGGCTTTCCGAACGCCGCTTTGCCGAAAGCTATGTGGCCGACCACCGCGCCCGCTATGGCGCGGTCAAACTGGCCTACGAGTTGCGATTGCGCGGCATCACTGACAGCATTATTGAAACGGTAATGAGCGCTAACCGCGACACCGAATTGGAACGCGCCCGAGAAATCTGGCGCAAGAAATTTGGCTCGTCGCCCGCAACACCCGCAGAAAAAGCCCGGCAAATACGCTTTATGCAAAGCCGGGGCTTTGCACTGGAGATTATTCGACGCGCAATGGGTTAAATCAGACTCAGTTCACGAGGCGGCAATCCTTGCGAGCGTTTTGCCATCTCGACTCTGATACACGCCAGGCGCGACCCCAGACCGCAGGCTGTTTTCAATGTCGAAATCGCCAGATCGTTCTGGCCTGCGCCATAGTAAATCATGCCCAAAGTCACCAGCGAAGCCAGATTCTTGGTATCCAGCGCGACCAGCGCCTTCGCATCCGCGATGGCTGCTTTGGTTTTACCTTGCTTTAAAAAGGCAAACGCCCGGTTCTGGTAGGCCAGCCTGTAAGTCCGGTCATCCTGCAAGGCACGAGAAAAATCCTCGATTGCCGCCGGGTAATCCTTGCGCCCC
>JAYUCZ010000127.1:0-1691 GCA_043740065.1 Thiobacillaceae bacterium
CCCCATCTGTCCCACGGCGGCGGCAGCCTGCAATTCGTTGACGGCTTTCGGACGTTTTTTCCAGCCCAGCCGTGCAATGCCCTCGGCAATCGCGCCGGAAGACACCAGCACCACTTCCTTGCCCTGCGCAGTGAGCGCGGCAATCTGCCCGGCCCAGCGCGACAGCGCAGCGTGGTCGAGTCCGCGCCCTTCGGCAGTGACCAGGCTGGAGCCAACTTTGACGACGATGCGCCGCGCGTGTTGGACCACCGAAGTACTCATCGTGCGGCCCGCCGCAGATTCTGCGCCGCTTCCTTGCCGTCCTTGACGCGGATGCCGTCGGGGCAGAAATGATCCTCGTACAGCGCCTTGTGATACGACAACAGCGAACGGAACTTGATGCCCTCCCACTTGACGTTGCGCGCCTTCGACCAGGTGCCGTCGGGGTGGCCGTAGGCATACAGGCGGCGCTCGCCCGATTCGCAGCGCAGTCCCTCGAACGACACATTTTTCGCCCCGCCCGCGGCCTCGATCACCACGGTGTAGCGGACCACCTTGTCCTCACCGACGCTGATCGAATCGGCATCGATAAAATGCC
Organism: Thiobacillaceae bacterium; assembly: GCA_043740065.1. Lineage (GTDB taxonomy): Bacteria > Pseudomonadota > Gammaproteobacteria > Burkholderiales > Thiobacillaceae > UBA6918. Next base: position 578 of record JAYUCZ010000127.1, read on the forward strand.
GGTTGCGGGTTGCCGACGACGCATTAAACGGTATCAGGTTCTCGGCTTTAGGGTAAGCCGGTAACTGTACGACCACCTCAGACCAGGGTTTGTCCTGATCAAACTCGAATTCGAATTGACCCCATTCAGCGTGGGCAGCAAAAGGCAGGCAAAGGAATAAGGTAAGCAGAGTTTTCATGCAGGCTATTTTATTGATTCAGCGGCGGGATGTCTGCAACAAATATCTGAACACCCGGGTCAGCTCCATCGCGCGCTGCGCATACAGAAGTCTCAAAGTGTGCGCGCAATGCGCATAGAAATCGTTTGAAACGTCGTGGTGATACTGGATGTTCTTGCGGTCCCGGGTGCGCGTATGCCGCCACCATTTCCAGCTTTCCGAACCGGTTTTCGGCGTCAAGCCGCCTGCATTGCACAGGCGATCTCCCAGCGCCAGAATGTCGCGGGCATTGCCTTCCAGGTCCAGCGCACCATCGACATCGCACCCTCCTCCATGACAGGCGGTGCGGATTGTTCTACCGCCTGGATTGACTTTAGGCCAAGTCAAGCACGAGCGCTACGCGGTTATTCTCCGCCAGCGTCATGGACTCCACCTTGTAGGCATCCAGATCGATACCCATGCGGATCGGGCTGCCAGCCTTGGCGGCGGCGACCGAGGTGGCATCCAGTTCAAAACGCAGGAAATGCACCGCCGAGGTTTTTTCGGCGTTCTCGCGTTTCATGTCTTCGTCGGCAATCGCATGCACGCGCGGCTGCTCAGCCACCTGCACCCACACGCGATCCTCGATGCCCTTCAATTTTTCCAGCGCCACCTTGCGTTCGTCGGGGTCGGGATACTGGATCATCATGGTCGCTTTCCAGTTGCTGCCATCCGGCACCAGCGGGTTGTAGGCATCGAGCTCGTCCTGGATACCGGCATCCTCAAACGTGCGCTCGGCGCGCAGCATTTCCTGAATCTGGTAACGCATGGTTTTTTCGTCTTCGAAAATCAGGGTGACGTGATCGCCCAGCTCAACCATGCGGTTCTTCTTGTGCGCCATGATTTCGGCACGCCACGCGGGGCGCACCTTGGCATAGCTCTCCAGGGTCATCAGGCTGTCACGGGTAATCTGCGGCA
>JAYUCZ010000128.1:0-21890 GCA_043740065.1 Thiobacillaceae bacterium
GGGTTTGCGCGTGGTGGCCGAGGGCGTGGAAACCCAGGAAGTCGCGGTCTTCCTGAAAGAGCGCAAGTGCGACGAAATCCAGGGCTATCTGATCGGCAAGCCCATGCCGCCCGAGTCCATCAAGGAATTGTTTGGCAGGACTTATACGTTTTAGGGGTCAGGGGTCAGGGGTCAGGGGTCAGGGCGGCATACAAACATCCGGCGCAATAACGATTGCGCCCGATCATCACTGCCATCATCAACTTTACTGGCGGATCAACTCCTGTTCCATCAGCAGGTAAGTGTTGTAGGCATTGGGTCGGTTGGCTTCTTCAAACGCTGGCATGTCACGGTATTTTGACCAGTTGGTTGCGGCATACGCCTCGTCGAACGGGGTCATATTTTCAACGGCTTTGCCCATTTCAGAACGGACAAAATTCAGGTAATCACGTGTCAGTTTCAGGTCTTTCAACGGCGTGGTGCTGGCTGCGCCGTGGCCCGGCACCAGCACGCGCGGCTTCATCGCAATCAATTTGTCCAGCGAGGCCAGCCAGGCTTTGGAATCCGCTTCGCCCACATAGGGGACGCGCCCCTTGAACACCAGGTCGCCGGCAAACAGCGCACGATCCTCCCTGACCAGCATGGCAATATCTTCTGCGCTATGCGCCGGCCCAACATAACGGATGCTGAAATGCACGCCGCCGAGCTTGAAATCGGTGTCGCCGTCCAGATAAACATCAGGCTCGACAAGCTGGGTGTGTTCGTCCACCCAGGGAAACAGGATTTCCTTGCGCTGTTCCAATCTTAGCTGTGCAGCTTCGGTGCCGGTTTGCCCCTGCGCGTTTTTATGCGCCCATATTTCCGCGCCGGCTTTTTTGAATACCTGCAAACCGTAGAAGTGGTCGGCATGGTAGTGGCTGACAATGACGCGCTTGATGGGCTGGGAAGTGATCTTGCGGATTAGCACCAGCATCTTTTCGGCCAGTGGTGGCGATGCCAGGGCATCAAACACCACCACGCCTTCCCGCGTGATGACAAACCCGGCATTCGACATGAAGCCCTTGTTCGCGGCGGAGGCAGCGCCGGATAAACCCTCGATGTAATAGCTGTGCTGGCCGACGCGCTTGGCTGTCATGGGGATATCAATTGCGCTGTCCGCCGCCTGGGTCAGGCCAAGCGAAAAAACCAGCGCTAACAGGACGGGTAAACGAAACATGGGACTCTCCGCAATTGTTTTGGTATGGGCACATTATAAAAGACCGATGCGGTCTGTGCTATCTTCGTCCGATAGACAAATGGAGAATCGGTTTGTTCAAGGCGCTAATCAATCACCCGTGGCTTAATCTCACGTGGCTTAATCAAGCGCGGCTTAAAAAGCAGTGGCTGCCCTTTCTGCTGGCGTTCGTGCTGCCGTTAACGGGCGTGTACTGGTGGTGGGGCGGTTTTAATTCTGCCGAGATCAGCGAAGGCGAGTCCGGCCCGTATTTTTTTGCCTATCTCATGCATGAGGGAGATTTTGGCAAGTTGCCAAAAACCCAGGGCAAGGCCTTTGCGTTACTGAAGCAAGCTGGCATTGAACCCGGCGAAACCATGACGCTGCTGCTAAATGATCCGCGCACGACCCTCAAGCCAGATCAGCGTGCCAAGACGGGTTATCGTGTTCCGCTGGATGCTAAATTACCAGCCCAACTTTCTGGCGAAATCATCCCACGCAGAAAAGTACTGTCCGCTAAAGTGCATGCGGGTGTCATGCTGGCATCCGGCAAAGCCTACCAGGCCTTGCATGAGCATTTGCAGTCGCAGGGGCTAACCTTGCCCATGCCCGCGCTGGAAATTTATCGCCCCTCCGGAACTCCTTCCAAAGTTGGCGAACTGATTGTGGAGGTTGTTGTGGAGACTCGGGCGCAATGATCTTTTTCAGCCTGCTGACCGCGCTGGCGCTGGAACACTGGCGACCGGTCAAGCCGCCGTTGGCGCATTACCAGGCGTTTGCCAGGCTGGCGGCTTTTCTGCGTGACAAGCTGGATGGCGGCGAAAACTCGCATGGTGTGCTGGCATGGTGTTGCGCCGTGTTGCCAGTTGTTCTGGTGGTCTGGCTGGTGCAAGCCTGGTTGTCCGGCTGGTGGTCGCCGCTGGCGTGGGGGTGGAGCGTGCTGGTGTTGTATTCCGCCAGCGGCTTCAAGTACTACACCTTGCTGGCCGAGGAAATTGCTGGCGAACTGCGCAACGGCAGGCCGCAGCAGGCGCAGGACAAACTGCACGCCTGGCGTGGAATTTCTCAGCCGATGTCAGATGCGGATGGTGTTGCCGATGCCAAAGCCATCGCTTCATTGACCATCGAACGCCTGTTTAGCCACAGCCTGCGGCAAACTTTTGGCGTGTTGTTCTGGTTTGTGTTGCTAGGACCCGCCGGCGCGGTGCTGTATAGACTGGCTTCCATTTTGTCGCGACGCTGGAACGAAGCCAGCCCGGGTTTCCGCGATGCACCCGGCAAGATTTTTCATGTGCTTAACTGGCTGCCCGCCAGATTGAGCGGGCTGACCTATGCCGTGGCAGGTAATTTTGAAGATGCCATGACCTGCTGGCGCACCCAATCGGCAAGCTGGCCGGATCAGGAGGAGAGCGTGGTGTTGAGTGCCGGTGCGGGGGCGATGGGTGTCAAGCTCGGACAGCCGGTTCAGCTTGTCGGGCCAGGTGTGGCGCGAGAAGAAATCGGCATGGGCGATGACCCGGATGCCGACCAGATCGACAGCGCGATCAGCATGATCTGGCGCGGGTTGATGGTGTGGCTGGTTGTGGGTTTGTTGCTGGCAGTGGCGGGCTGGGCTAGTTAAGTTGAGAAACAATGCTTAACGCCATCTGGGTCGGGTTTTTCGTCTCGGCATTTGTGATTGCCTTGTTCCAGTTTTTTATCGGTGGCAATAGCGCGATTTTTGCCGAGATGATGAAAGCCGTATTCGACAGCAGCAAGACCGCTTTCGAAATCGCCCTGGGCCTGACCGGCGTGATGGCGTTGTGGCTGGGCGTGATGAAAGTGGGCGAGAAGGCGGGTTTTCTCGCATTGCTGACGAAATTGTTAGCCCCATTATTTACCCGGCTGTTTCCTGAAGTGCCGCGCAACCATCCCGCGCTGGGTGCCATTACCATGAACATGGCGGCGAATGTGATGGGGCTGGATAACGCGGCCACGCCGTTGGGCATCAAGGCCATGCAGGAACTGCAAACGCTGAATCCATCGCCGGATACCGCCAGCGACGCGCAAATCCTGTTTTTGGTTATCAACACCGCCTCGGTCACGCTCTTGCCGGTGACGATTTTTACCTATCGCGCACAACTCGGTGCAGCGGATCCGACCGATGTGTTTATTCCGCTGCTGATTACCACTTACTGCGGTACCTTGGTTGGCCTGCTGGCCACCTCATTGTTTCAGCGCATCCGTCTGTTTGATCCGGTCACGCTGCTGTATCTGGGCGGCATGACGGCAGCGGTGGCCGGGCTGGCGGTGTATTTCCACAGCCTGCCTGCGGATGTCATGCAACAACAGTCTTCGCTGCTGTCGAATTTTATTTTGTTCTCGGTGCTGGTGGTGTTCCTGGGTGGAGCACTGGTGCGCAAGGTCAACGCCTACGAAGCCTTCATCGAAGGCGCGAAGGAAGGTTTTCAAACTGCGATTACGATCATTCCGTATCTGGTCGCCATGCTGGTCGGAATCGCCGTGTTTCGTGCCAGTGGCGGACTGGAGTTGCTCACCGATGGCATGCGCTGGCTGGCCGTGCAAATGGGCTGGGATACGCGCTTTGTCGATGGCTTGCCGACTGCATTGATGAAGCCGCTGTCCGGTAGCGGCGCACGCGCCATGATGATAGACACCATGCAAACCCACGGCGCGGATTCCTTCGCCGGGCGGCTGGCCTCGATTATTCAGGGCAGCACGGAAACCACTTTTTATGTGCTGGCCGTGTATTTTGGCGCAGTCGGCATCAAGCGCATCCGTCATGCGGTTGCGTGTGGATTGATTGCTGATCTGGGTGGATTTATTGCCGCGATTGGCGTGGCGTATTTATTTTTTGGTTAAAAAAATGCCAGAAAATCAATTACACACCAGTCAGTAATCATGGCGACAAACCTTGTTTGCACAAGGAGGACATGAGGACATGAGGAAAATCACCCCGCCTCATTCTTATCCCCTCCTGTCCTCATGCCCTCCTTGTGAAACTTGGTTTCTGAATTTTTGACGGGTGAGTAGTTAACGCAGGTTTTACAATTCTTTTTACAAATACGATTTTTCTAGTACAAACTGCCATTGCGGCCAGACTGAGGCGCACGTCATGACCAGTACGAGGCATCATTTGAAACGAGGTTCGGGGAATCAATGGTGGGGAGCTTGAGCCTGCGCGAGGCTTGGACGGGTCTGGGTGTCACGCGGAAATTCTTTTGGGTGGTCGGCGTGTTTTCTCTGTCGGCGCTGGTTGCTGCGTGGCTGTGGATGAGCCTGGCGCAGCGCGAGTACCGCGTGTTGTTTGTCGGCTTATCTGACGCGGATGGCGGGCATGTCGTCGCGGCGCTGGACAAACTGCGTATCCCCTATCAACTGAATGAACCTGGCGGCAGCATCGAAGTGCCGTTAGAGCAGTTTCATCTTGCCCGCTACCGGCTGGCCGTTGAGGGTTTGCCCAAGGCTGAGTATGAGCATGGCGGCGATCACCCTGCTGCCGGGCAAGCTGCCATGCGTTTTGGCATGTCTTCCTTTCAGGAGCAGGCGGCGCACCAGCACGCGCTGGAAGCTGAACTGGCGCACTCGATAGAAATGCTGGACGGCATAAAATCCGCACGCGTGCATCTGGCTTTGCCCAGGCAGTCGGCATTTTTGCGCGAACCGGTTTTGCCGTCGGCATCGGTGTTGATTACCCCTGAACCGGCTGCGGCGCTGACACCGGGGCAGGTTGATGCGGTACGCCTGCTGGTGTCCAGCAGTGTGCCCGGCATGCTTGCGGAGCAGGTTAATGTGCTGGATCAGCATGGCGCGTTGCCTGCGTTGCAATCGTCCTCGCCCTCGCCTCAAACCGAGATTCCGGCAGACGCGATGCCGGATTATCCTGTCAAAGCCTCACCCGCAACGATTCCAAAAACGCCGCAACTGGCGCAGCCCGTGCAATCCATGCAACTCGTGCCGACATGGATGGAGATGGATCGCCTGACACAAAACCGTGAAGTCCTGCTGGGGCTGCTGCTGGCCGCTTTTGTTGCATGGTTGTTGTTGCGCTTGCGTGCGCGCAGCCAGCGTGCCGCGTTGCAGCAAGAGGCCGATGCCCAAATGCAGGCGGAACAAAGCCTGGAGGAACAAAGCCTGGATGTGCGGCTGGTTCAGCTTCGCCAGCGCGTCATGGCGGATCCACGCGTGGCTGCCAGCGTGGTCAAACTTTGGCTGCAGAAAACATGAACCGCGAGGGGATGGAGCGTAGCGCGGTACTCCTGCTGGCGCTGGGCGAAGAAGCCGCCGCCCAGGTGCTACGCCAGTTGTCGCCGATGGAGGTTTCCGGGCTGGGGCGGGTGATGCGCGAGATTGGCCCGTTGCCGCGCGAACGGGTGCAGGCGGTGGTTGGAGAATACGAGGATGAAGCCTCCAGGCAGACCGGCTTTGGCGCTGACCCGGATCAGTTTCTGGATGCCGCCCTGACGCGTGCTGTGGGCGATGAGCGTGCTCGTGTATTGCTGTCACAGATTGCGGGCGACTCGCAGGATATGCAGAAACTGGCCTGGAAAGAGCCCGCCGAGATTGCCGCTTTGCTGCGTGGCGAACCTCCGCAGATTGCCACGGTGGTGCTGGCACGCCTTGATCGCGCCCAGGCGGCGGCCACGCTGGAGTGGTTGCCGCAGGACATGCGCACAGAGGTGTTACGCCGACTGGCAGAATGGCAGGGTGCGCCATCGGACGCGCTGCGCGAGGTCGATGCCTGGCTGGTACGCAGTCTCGAATCGGACGTTTCTGGCATCCATCCGGAATCGCTGGCGGCGGATATTTTCGCCAGGTTGTCGCCGGCGGTGCGCGGGCAGATAGAAGCCGGTTTGCGCGAGCAAAGCCCACAACTGCTAAATCAGTTACAGGCAGGCCAACTGGAACTGGCCGATGTGGCGCAACTTTCCGGGCAAGCGCGTACCCTGTTTTTCAAAGCGGTGCCGGGGCGTACCCTGTTGTTGGCTTTAAAGGGCGCAGACCCGGATATGGTCGAAACCTTGCTTGTGCACATGCCTGACACGGCTGCCCGGCGGCTCAGGGACGATCTGGATGCGTTGGGCGCGGTCAGGCTGGTTGAAATTGAAGCCGCGCAGGCGCAAACCGTGAAACTGTTGCGCGAATTGGCTGCGATGGGTGAAATTAACATCGTCTCAAATAAAACTGGAGTCGACTGAAATGGCGCACACCGTCAAATGATGAACGAAGACTATCCCGCAGATTTGCCCCTTGCCAATACGGATGATGACTCGCGCAGCGCATTTGATCGCTGGGAGGGGCTGGAAGCCGTCCCGCAGACGGAGCGTGTGGCTGCGGAGCAGCAGTTGAAGGCGCTATTTGAAGCGGCACGTCAGCAAGGCTACGCGGCGGGGATGGGCGAGGCACAGGCAAGCCTTGAGCAGGAAACCCGTCGCCTGCGGCAAATGGCGGAAAGCCTTGGCGCGGCGCTGGACTCGCTGGATTTCCGGCTTGCCGATCAGGTGTTGAATCTGGCACTGGATGTGGCGCGGCAGGTGGTGGCCGGAGAGCTGACTGCACGCCCGGAACGTATTCTGGAAGTGGTCAACCTGGCTTTGCGGCAAATGGCAGAAAGCGCACGCGATGCACGGCTTTTGCTGAATCCGGAAGACGCGAAAATTGTCAGGCCGATTCTGAACGATCTTCTGGATAGCAGCCGTTTGCGCATGGTTGAAGATGCGCGCATCGTGCGCGGCGGCTGCCTGATCGAAACCATGCAGGGCGATCTGGATGCCACGCTGCAAACGCGCTGGCGGCAGGTGGTGTCGGTGCTGGGCAGCAACCGAAACTGGTTTGAATAGCCAGGAATAAATTCGCCATGGATCGCACCGTCCGCTACCGTGAATACTTGGCTGACTGCCGCCGCGCCGTGAGTTTTGCGCAAGCCTGGACAGAAAGTGGGCGGCTGACACGCGTGGCGGGATTGGTGATGGAAGCGGTGGGTTTGCGTTTGCCGATTGGCAGCCAGTGCGCGGTGCAATTGCGTGGCGGTCCGACGGTGGATGCGGAGGTGGTGGGCTTCTCCGGCGACCGGCTGTTTCTGATGCCTTCAGCCGACATTTACGGTGTGATGCCGGGCGCACGGGTGATTCCCGAGAATCCGCTGGCCATCCAACCACCGCGCCTGGGGCGGCGCTACGTTCCCCGGCGGCGGGCGCAGGATCAGATTCGTCAGGTTGCCGTTGGCCCACAATTGCTTGGCCGTGTGCTGGACGGCGCGGGGCGGCCGCTGGATGGACTGGGACCATTGGTGACCGACTTGCGCGTGCCGCTCTATTCGCGCCCGGTTAACCCGCTGGAACGCGCACCGATACGCGAGCCGCTGGATGTCGGGGTGCGTTCCATCAATGGCCTGCTGACGGTTGGACGCGGCCAGCGTCTGGGGCTGTTCGCGGGCAGCGGCGTGGGCAAGAGCATGTTGCTGGGCATGATGGCGCGTTACACCAACGCTGATGTGGTGGTGGTGGGGCTGATAGGCGAACGCGGTCGCGAGGTCAAGGAATTTATCGAAACCAATCTGGGTGCCGAGGGCATGGCGCGCGCGGTGGTGGTGGCCGCACCTGCCGACAACCCACCGTTGATGCGTCTGAACGGTGCGGCCTACGCAATGTCGATTGCCGAGTATTTTCGCGACCAGGGCAAGCATGTGTTGCTTATCATGGATTCGTTAACGCGCTATGCCATGGCGCAGCGCGAAGTGGCGCTGGCCATCGGCGAGCCGCCCGCCACACGCGGCTATCCGCCATCGGTATTTGCCAGGTTGCCGCAGCTTTGCGAACGCGCAGGCAACGCCCGCGCGGGCGGTGGCTCGATCACCGCATTCTTTACCGTATTTATGGAGCAGGACGACCAGCAGGATCCGATTGCCGATGCCGCCCGTTCGATTCTGGATGGGCATATTGTTTTGTCGCGGGATCTGGCGGATGCCGGGGTATATCCGGCGATAGATATTGAATCCTCGATCAGCCGGGCGCTGCCCAATTTGGTGGATAGCGAAGAACAGGAGCGCATCCGGCGCTTCAAGTATTTTTATTCGCGTTATCGCCGCAGTCGTGACCTGATCGCCGTGGGCGCTTATGTGCCCGGTGCCGACCCGGTGCTGGACGAGGCGATGAAACTGCAACCGGCCATGCAGAGCTATCTCGTGCAGGAATTCATGCAACGGGTCAGTCGGGAACAGTCGCGCAGCGGGTTGATGGGGGTGTTGCCTTGAGAATAGAACCGTCGAGGATCAAACCGTTGAGAATAAAACCGTCGAGAATAAAACCTTGACGCGCCCGTTTCCACTGCAAATCGTGCTCGACCTGGCGGAACGTCAAGCCGAGTCCAAATCGCGGCTGGTCAAACGTGCATACGTTGGCTGGTTGAATACCCGCACGCAAATCGTCAGGTTGCAGCAGCGCCGCGAACAACATGTGCAAACTTTGAGCGGAATCATGCGTGCGGGGTGCGCTACCGAGGTAGCGCAACAAGCTGCAGCCGCCACCCATGTTTGGCGAGCGGAACTTGCGCTGGCGGCAGATAAGGAACACCTTGCAAAAAATGCCTGGCAACAGGCGTTGATGATCTGGCAGCACGAAAGCCGGCGTGTGGATGCGCTGAAAGTATTGGCAGCGCGTCATCAGCAGGCGGAAAACCGGCTGGAAGAAAAGCGCGAAAGACGCCTGCATGATGAGCTTGCGCAAAGAAGCGCGACGGTCTGGCAGATGACTGAAAACAGCGGCACCGAATTCATCTTTCCGGAGCAGCCTGCGCGATGATGAAGTTGCCCGCACTCAGCGCGGAAGAACGTGCCCAGATTGCGTCCGGGTTGCCGGATGACGCGGTGCGGGAGCTGGCCGAACGCATACGTCTGCACTTTCAGGCCACATTCGGCATCCGCATGTTGGTCGTGGGAAGCCATGCGGTTTACCCGTTTGAGCCGTTCACAGGCAGCGAGCCTGCGATCAATATTGATGCGGCGCTGGCATCGGCCTGGCTTGATTTGCGCTACGGCGGCAGGCTGACGGGCTATGTTGGCGGCGGGCATGATCCGGCGTGGAATGTTCCGTTGATAGCGCTTGTGCGACGTGCGCTGGCCGAGACCGTGGTCAATCATGATGAAATTAACCGTGATGGGATTAACCATGGCGAACACGCATCCTGGCCGCAAGCCATGCAGATACAACTGCAAACGGGTTCGCTGGTCGGTACGATAAACATTTCGTGGAACAGCGAGCATGCCTGCCGCTGGTCGCGGCAACACCTCGGCATCGCTGCAAAAAAGGCAACAGAAAAAACCACTGAGAGGGGCGCAAAAATATGAACAATGGGCACCCAAAATTTTCGGGATTAATCGGCATGCTTGCATGGGTATCGGCACCGGCTGCACTGGCAGAAAGCGGCGCAACCGGCGCAACCGGCGCAACCGGCATGGCGGGTATGGCGTTGTCGCTGCTGCTGATTTTGGCGCTGTTTGTGCTGGCGGCCTGGCTGGTAAAGCGTTATCTACCGCAAATTGGCAAAATCGGGCCGGTAAAAATTATCGGCAGTACCATGCTCGGCGCACGTGAAAAAGTCGTGGTTGTCGAAGTGCAAGACACCTGGCTGGTGCTAGGCGTTGGGGGCGGGCAGGTGCGCACGCTGCACACGCTGCCCAAGCCGCAAAAAGCTGCGGAGCCGACATGAAGCGAGATTGTTCATTGGAAACTCCCTCCCCCATCAAGGGGGAGGGGGCTAAAAGCAAGGCAAAATCGGCTAACGAACAATCTGGGATGAAGCGTCCAGGTTTGAAGCGCCTGGGCCTGATCGCCTTGCTGCTCATGTGGCTGCCCGCTATGGCGACAGCCGCAGAGCAAGGGCTCAGCCTGTTTCAGTCCGTACCCGCAGCGGGCGGGCAAACTTACAGCATCCCCGCATCCAGCTTGCCTTACGTGTTGCTGCTGCCGTTTCTGCCCGCGTTGCTGTTAAGCCTGTCGGCGTTTACCCGCATCGCCGTGGTGTTCTTTTTGTTGCGTCAGGGCTTGGGCAATCAGTACGCGCCGCCCAACCTGGTGCTGCTTGGCTTGTCGCTGCTGCTGACCTGGTTTGTGATGTTTCCCATCAGCGAAAAAATCCAGACCGAGGCGCTCGACCCTTACAGCAAGGGGCAAATCAGCGCACAGGCCGCACGCGAAAAAGCCGCCGATGCGGTCAAGGGCTTTATGCTCAGACAAACCCGCGCTGCCGACCTGGCGGTGTTCATGCCCAAAGGCGCAGTGGCAGACATCAAACAACCCGACACCATCCCCTTCCATGCACTCGCGCCCGCCTTTGTGACCAGCGAGTTGAAAACCGCCTTCCAGATCGGCTTCATGGTCATCCTGCCATTTCTGATTATTGATCTGGTTGTCGCCAGCGTCCTCACCGGCATGGGCATGATTATGCTGCCGCCGCAAATGGTTTCCCTGCCGCTCAAACTGCTGTTGTTTGTGATGGCCGACGGCTGGAATCTGCTGGTAGGCTCACTGGTAGCCAGCTTCTGATGGACGGTTTGCTGCAACAAACCCTCTGGCTGGCGTTCCAGCTTGCCCTGCCGATACTGGCCGCGCTGCTGATGACCGCACTGCTCATGAGCGTGTTCCAGGCCGCCACGCAAATCCTTGAACCCACGCTGTCGTTCGTGCCCAAGCTGCTGGTGCTGGTGTTGGTGCTGGCGTTGCTGGGCGCGTGGATGGGCAACCGATTGATCGAATTTGCCCGGCAGATGCTGGGCGGATTTCCGGGCTTGATTGAATAGCGTGGATATCCTGCTGCCCCAATCTCTGCTGGGAATATGGCTGCTGGTTTTTGCCCGCCTGCTGGGCTGGGCGTGGGTTGATCCGCTGATTGGCCGATTGCCGTGGTTTATGCGATTCTTTTTGGCGGGCGCGCTGGCCTGGCTCTGGGTGCCGGGCAGTCCACAGGTTTCGGCGGGCGTTGATCCGCTTTCCGTTGCCGGGCTGATTTCATTGCCGCTGGCGTTTTTGACCGGGGCAGCGATGGGGTTTGTCGTGCGGGTGCTGGTGGCTGCGGCAGAAGCGGCGTTGTCTTATCTGGGGTTGGCGGCGAATTCGGGTTTGACGCAGGTTGATCCACAGCAGCAGGACGGGCTGGATGCGGTGTTGCGCACGCTGGGCTGGTGGCTGGCGCTGCTGGCTTTTTTCTCGGCTAACGGGCATTTGCTGGTATTCCAGGCGTTGCAGGCAAGTTTTATCGCCATGCCGCCGGATGCGTTGCTGTCGGCTGGGTCGGCGTTGAGCTTGGCGAAGTCGGGCGGGCTGCTGTTGGCCGCTGCGGCACAACTGGCGTTGCCGGTGCTGGTGCTGGTGTTGCTGGCGCAAATGGCGGTTGCAGTGCTGTCGCGCATGCTGCCCGGCGTGGATGGTTTTTCGGTAGGGTTGACGCTAGGCGCGTTTGTTCTGCTGGGCGGGCTGGCGATGGCGATGCCGTTGCTGGTTTCCGCGCTAATAACCAAGTTTGCCGTCATCCCGACCTTGCTGCCCCGGTTTTGACTCGAATGGTTTAAAATCGCGTTTTAATTTTGGCCTGAACGCGCGAATGATCAAGGGCAGTCTGGTGGCGATCGCCACTCCCATGCATGAAGACGGCAGTCTGGACTTTTCCAGTTTGCGCAGTTTGCTCGACTGGCATGTCGAGCAGGGTACGGATGGCATCGTGGTGGTCGGCACCACGGGCGAGTCGCCGACGGTGGATTTTGATGAGCATTGCGAACTGATCCGCGTCACGGTCAAACAGATAGCCGGGCGTATTCCAGTGATTGCCGGCACCGGCGGAAACTCGACACGCGAAGCGATTGAATTGACCCACTGCGCAAAACAGGCAGGCGCGGACGCGGTATTGTCGGTGGTGCCGTACTACAACAAGCCCACGCAGGAAGGCCTGTACCGCCATTTCAAGGCGATTGCCGAGGGCGTGGATATTCCGGTGATTCTGTACAACGTGCCGAGCCGTACCGTGGCCGACATGAGCAACGACACGGCGCTGCGTTTGGCCAACGTTCCCAACATTGTCGGCATCAAGGATGCGACCGGCAATCTGGAGCGCGGCACGGATTTGATCCATCGCGCACCGGCGGATTTTGCGCTGTATAGCGGTGACGATGCCAGCGGCTTGGCGTTCATGTTGCTGGGCGGTCATGGGGTGATTTCGGTGACAACCAACATCGCCCCCAAATTGATGCACGAACTGTGTGAAGCCGCGTTTGCCGGAAACCTTCCGCTGGCGCGTGAAATCAACCGCAAGTTGTTTGGCTTGCATACCAAGTTGTTTGTTGAAGCCAACCCCATCCCGGCCAAGTGGGCGCTGGCGGAGATGGGAAAAATCGAACACGGTTTGCGCTTGCCGTTGTGTGCGCTGTCAGCAGCGCACCACGAAACCTTGCGTAGCGCCATGAAACAGGCTGGAGTCTTATAAGGATGCTATCTGTATGAATATGCGATTGAATACCCGTTTAGTGGCGGCGTTGGCCGCCGCTACTGTGATGCTGGGCGGCTGCGAGTTGATGGAAACGAAGAAAATCGACTACAAATCCGCCGGCAAGGCACCGGCGCTGGAAGTGCCGCCCGATTTGACCGCGCCAACCGGCGATAATCGCTATGCGATTCCGGATGTGGGCGGCGCGGGTTCGGCAACACTTTCCGCGTATTCCAAAGATCGCAAGGGCAGCGTCTTGGCGGATTCCAAACTGTTGCCGGAGCAGGACAAAGCCCGCATCGAACGCGCCGGTTCGCAGCGCTGGCTGGTGGTGTCGGCTCCGCCCGAGCAGGTCTGGCCAGTCATTAAAGACTTTTGGCAGGAGATCGGTTTTCTGGTCAATCTGGAATCGAAAGAAACCGGCGTGATCGAAACTGACTGGGCAGAAAATCGCGCCAAAATTCCGCAGGACGTGATTCGCCGTACCTTGGGTAAAGTGATCGAAGGTTTGTACTCCACGCCGGAGCGCGACAAGTTCCGCACCCGGATTGAGAAAGCCGCTACTGGCGGCACCGAAATCTATGTCAGCCATCGCGGCATGATCGAGGTGTATTCCACCGAAGGCAAGGACAGAACCGTTTGGCAGCCGCGTGCGGCTGATCCCGAGCTGGAAGCCGAAATGCTGCGTCGCCTGATGCAGCGTTTTGGTGTGGAAGAAGCGCGCGCAGGCACGCTACTTGCCAGCCAGCAAGCGCCCGAAATGGCACGCATTGTGGGCAGCGATCTGGAAATGGACGAGGCGTTTGACCGTGCCTGGCGTCGGGTTGGTCTGGCGCTGGATCGGGTCGGCTTTGCGGTGGAAGATCGTGATCGTTCCAAGGGTGTGTACTTTGTGCGCTATATCGATCCGCAGATTGACAACGACTCCAAGAAGGACGACGGCCTGTTCTCCAAGCTGGCCTTCTGGCGTGGCAAGCAAGACAAGACCACCCCGCAGGTGCAGATCAAGGTGGTCGAGACCGGCGGCAAGAGCCGTGTGAGTGTGACGGGTGCAGAGGGCAAGCCGGTTGAGCCTGCCACCCAGAAGAAGATCGTGAATTTGCTGTACAAGGAACTGAAGTAAAGCACAGGCTTTATTTTAGGTATGAGGTTCGCCAGCCTGGGCAGCGGCAGTGAAGGCAACGGTCTGCTGGTCGAATGCGCCGACACCCGGGTGCTGCTGGACTGCGGATTTTCACTGACCGAAACCCGCACGCGGTTGGCGCGGCTGGGTTTGGTGCCGGATGATCTGGATGCCATCCTGGTGACGCACGAGCACAGCGACCATGTGGGTGGCGTTGCCAGGCTGGCGGCCAGGTACGAATTGCCGGTCTGGTGTACCCACGGGACTTATGTAAATTGGCGCACGCAGGTGGATGTGCTGCCGTGGCTGGAAACCATTACGCCCAATCGTCCGTTTGGCGTGGGCGGGCTGGAAATCCTGCCGTTTCCGGTGCCGCACGATGCGCGTGAGCCGGTGCAGTTTGTGTTCTCGGACGGGAAAAACCGTTTGGGCGTGTTGACCGATGTGGGGCATATCACCTCGCACATTGTGTCGAGTTTAAGTGGGGTGAATGCACTGGTGCTGGAGTGCAACCACGATGCCGACATGCTGGCGGGCGGCGCTTATCCAATGGGGCTTAAGCGCAGGGTAGGCGGGCAGTACGGACATCTGGAAAACCGCCAGGCCGCCGGGTTGTTGCAACAGATGGATGTTTCCGGATTGCGGCATGTGATCGCCGCGCACCTTTCGCAAAAAAACAATACCCGCGAACTGGCCAAAACGGCATTGTCGCGGGCACTGGATTGCGAGCCGGACTGGATAGAAGTGGCCTGTCAGGACGGTGGGTTTGATTGGCGGGATATTGGCTAATTCCATTTTTCGTTAGAAAGTGAAATTTTGTAGGGCGGATGAGCGTAGCGTGCCGTGTATTAAAACAGCCCGCCGTATGCGATCGTTATCATGCGGCGGATAACGGCCTGCGGCCTCATCCGCCCTACGTCATGAGACTAACAATTAACGTTGTTTCTATCGCGAATTGGAATAACTCGCCAATGCGTTTTGAATATTAGGAATATATGGCTTTTACCGACCTGGGGCTGCGCCCCGACATTTTGAATGCGTTAACTGACCTCGGCTACAAAGAACCTTCGCCGATTCAGGAAGCGGTCATTCCCGTCGCGCTGCAAGGCCACGACGTGCTGGCCGCCGCGCAAACCGGCACCGGCAAGACGGCGGGTTTTGCGCTACCGATTATCGAAAAACTCGCGCCGCAGGCCAGCACCAGCACTTCGCCTGCGCGTCACCCCATCCGTGCGCTGATTCTTGCGCCGACGCGCGAGCTGGCGATTCAGGTCGAAGAAAGCGTCAAGGTCTATTGCAAATATCTGCCGCTGCGCTCCTTGTGCGTGTATGGCGGGGTCAACATCAACACGCAAATTGCCGCGTTAAAAAACGGTGTCGAAATTCTCGTCGCCACGCCCGGGCGCTTGCTCGATCATGTGCAAAACAAAACCTTGAGTCTTTCGCAGGTTTCCATACTGGTGCTGGACGAAGCCGATCGTATGCTGGACATGGGCTTTATGCCCGACCTCAAACGCATCGTCGAACTACTGCCGAAAACTCGCCAGAACCTGATGTTCTCGGCCACTTTCCCGCAGGAAATCGAATCGCTGGCACGCACCATTTTAAATAACCCGCAGCGCATCGAAGTGGCACGTCGCAATGCCACGGCAGAAAATGTCACCCAGATACTGCACCCCGTACATCACGAAAAGAAACGTGCGCTGCTGATTCATCTCATTCGCAGCCGCGAGTTAAAACAAGTGCTGGTATTTACTGGCACCAAGATCAGCGCTAATCGCCTGTCGCAAGAGTTGAACAAGTCTGGCGTGCATTCCGCCGCCATTCATGGCGATAAAACCCAGCAGGAACGCATCAAGGCGCTGGATGATTTTAAATCTGGTGCAGTCGGCGTGCTGGTGGCCACCGATGTGGCGGCGCGCGGGCTGGATATTTCTGCGCTGCCGTATGTCATCAACTTTGATTTGCCGCACAACGCCGAAGACTACGTGCATCGCATCGGCCGCACAGGCCGTGCCGGTGCCAGCGGCGAAGCCATTTCGCTGATGACCGAAGACGAAGCGCGTTACCTCAAGGACATCGAAAAACTCATCG
This sequence comes from Thiobacillaceae bacterium, assembly GCA_043740065.1. Lineage (GTDB taxonomy): Bacteria > Pseudomonadota > Gammaproteobacteria > Burkholderiales > Thiobacillaceae > UBA6918. The sequence continues at coordinate 15,882 of JAYUCZ010000128.1, forward strand.
GCAAGACGCTTATCCAAGTGCTGGTTCCCGGCTATTCGCCTGGAGCCGCGCAGGTGCCGGATTACCGTCCGCCCGTCGCCCCCGCCGCGCCACCCATCGCCCGCCCGGTTCCGGTGAACCCGAATGCCAGCTCCAATGCCAGTGTCCACGCCAGCACTAAACCTTTGGGCAAACGCCCAACCGGGCAAGTAGCGGCGCTGTTCCGGTTGCCCGTTTCCGCGCCTCAGGAATAAACGCGGTAGGTCGCCCGGATGGAAATGGATGCCCGCTTTGCCGCGCTTGCGCAGTTGCCCGACGCCGACATCAACCTGGCTGAAGGTGCGCTGCTGATTGCTGCCGGGCAATATCCTGAACTGGATATTGCCGCGTGGCTGGAAACGCTGGATGCATTAGGCGAGCGCGCACGCGAACGCATGACCAAAGCGGCAGACTGGACAGTCCAGCTTTCCCTCATCAATCATCTGTTGTTCCGTGAAGAAGGCTTTACCGCCGCTGAGGTGGAAGAGTTCGACCCGCGTGACAGTTTTCTCAACGAAGTCCTCACGCGCAAATCCGGCATTGCCATTAGCCTGTCGCTGGTGTTTATGGAAGTGGGCAGGCGTGCCGGGCTGGATATCCAGGGCGTGTCCTTTCCTGGCCATTTTCTGGTGAAGATGGCGGTGGAGGATGGCGAAGTGGTGATAGACCCCTACAACGGTGGTATCCCGCTCACGCTGGATCAACTTCAGGCGCGTCTGAATATGGTGTATCCGGAGGCGCCGCGCCCTGCGCTGGCAGAAGTGTTGCAGGCCGCCAGCAACAAGCAGATTCTCGCGCGTATTTTGCGCAACCTTAAAACCTGGTATTTGCACCAGTCTGACTGGTTGTTGGCGCTGTCTGCGCTGGATCGTATTTTGCTGCTGGAGCCAGATAGCCTGTACGAGTTGCGTGAACGCGGCGAAGTCTATTGGCAGCTCGAATGCTTTCGCCCGGCTTACGCTGACCTCGCCCGGTTTCTGACACTGGCTCCAGAAGATGAAGAGGCTGGAGAGTTGCGTGAAAGGCTCGTGGCGCTACAACAACTGGCGGCGAGGCTCAATTGACCGAATTGATAGTGCTTGCGCTGGTTGGATTGGCGATCTGGTTTGTCTCGGACAGCCTGAAAGCCCGCGAGGCTGCGCACCATGCGGCACGCAAAGCCTGCGAGGCAGAAGGCGTGCAGTTTCTGGATGATACGGTCAGCCAGTCCGGTTTGCGTCTTAAGCGCGACGCAGAAGGACAAGTCAGAATCGAACGGCGCTTCAGCTTTGAATTTTCGCCAACCGGGGACGACCGCGAACAGGGTTTTGTCAGGCTGTTATCAAACCGGGTTCAGGAAGTCAGATTGGCGCGATTGTGGCTGGTTGATTGAAAAAACTCAGGGAATGCTGGAAATATAAGCGGCCAGATTCACAATCTCGGCATCTTTCAGGTTGCGGGTAAACGCGGCCATCTGCAAGTCGATGCGCACGCCAGAACCGCCCCGATAGCGCTTTAACGAACCCCCCAGATATTGAATCTGCTGACCGGCAATGCGCGGAATCTTGTTGGTGCCTGCACCATTCGCGGCATGGCAGTTGATGCAGATTTTGTCGTACAACTGTTTGCCTTGCGCCGCCTGTTTGATGTTTTTTACCGAGGTGTCTGGTGGGGGCTGGTTGGCATAAAACAAAGCAATGTTCACCCGCTCTTCCAGCGTCAATGCCTTGATCAGACCTTCCATGAATTCGGACTTGCGGCGACCATCGGCCAGCTTGTTCATCTGTTCTGCCATGTAGGCGGCCTTCTGGGCGGCCAGATTCGGGGTGTCGCCGGTCACGCTGTAGCCGCCGTCGCCATGGCAATGTCTGCAAAAGGCCGCACTTTTCTTGCCCTTGTTGATGGCATCGGCCAGTTTGGCGGGGTCGGCGCTGATGCTGGCGAGTTTTTCTTCGACCACCTGGGCTGTCACCGGCGCGGCCTTGTTCTTGACAGTCTGCGCGACGGCGGGAGTGGAGGAGAGCCATACAAGCGCAGCCAGACCGAGTAATGTTTTGATATGCACGGTGTTTATCCTGTTGACCATCCTGTTTCAATGGTTGGTTTATGGACTTTCCAATGCCCGCCTTTAGCCAGTTTTACTGCCACTGGCCAAAAATAATCCGGCTGGCAGCGCATCCATTTCATCGGCTGGCATGGGTTTGGCGAACAGGTTGCCCTGCATTTGGTGTACGCCGATTTGCTCCAGTGCGGCGGCGGTGGCTTCATCTTCCACGCCTTCGGCGATGCAGGTCAGGTTTAGCGCGTTGGCGATCTGAATAATGGCCTGAACCAGCTCCCGTCCTGCGGGTTCGTGGATGCGCCGGACAAAGGTGATGTCGATCTTGAGCTCGTTGACCGGCATTTCGTGCAATTGCGACAGCGAGGAGTAGCCAGTGCCAAAATCATCTAACGCGATGTGGAATCTGGCAGCCGATAATTCTTTAAGCCTTTCAATGGCATAGTCAACATCTAACAGCGCCACGGATTCGGTTACTTCCAGCATGATGTCATCGGGGTTAAGCCCGTGGTGCGCCACATCATCCAGCAGTTTTGCGCTGAAATAGGGCGCGAACAACTGGCGGTTGGACAGGTTTACCGACATGCGCAGGCCATGTGCCTTGTGGCGTGACAACTGACGCAGCGCCGACTGCCATACCTGGTCGCCAAGGTCGCGCACCAGCCCCATATTTTCTGCCATGAGAATAAAGGTGGCAGGCGGTATCCAGCCCAGTTTTTCATCGTACCAGCGCGCCAGCGCTTCAAATGCCACGATGCGGCGGCTGCCGGCTTCTACGATGGGCTGGAAAAATGTCTGAATTTGGCGCTCGCGGATGGCCGTAGCCAGGCGGTTCTGGATGTAGAGCTCCTTCTTACCCAGGCCTTTTTTGGCCATGTCGAAAAAGAACTGCACGTTATTGCGACCCTGCTCCTTGGCATAGAACATCGCCCTGTCCGCCTGTGACAGCAGGGTATCGACATTGCCGCCGTCGTCCGGGCAGATCGCAAAGCCCATGCTGAAGGTGACGGCGTATTCCGACCCTTCAATTTGCAAGGGTTCGCGGCAGGCGCTGGAAATCTTGTTGGCAACCTCGCGCAGCGAGGCCAGATCGGGCATGTCTGGCAGTAGCACGACAAACTCGTCGCCGCCCCAGCGTGCCAGCGTGTCGCCGTCCCGCAGCGTGTGTTGCAAGCGGCTGGCGAAGGCTATCAGCAACTGGTCGCCGGCCTTGTGTCCATAGTTGTCGTTGACGTGCTTGAAGTGGTCGAGGTCGATAAAGCCCACGCCCACCTTATGATCCGGTTGTCGCTGCGCGAGCCGGATGGCGACCTCGCAGCGATCTTCGAACAGGATGCGGTTGGGCAAGCCGGTCAGTGCATCGTGCAGCGCCATCTGGGTAATTTGCCGTTCGTGCAGATAGGCTTGGGTGATGTCGCGCAGCACGCCGCGCACCCGCGTCACCGGTTGGCCAGCCTGTTGGTCGGCGGGGACGAAGCGGCACTCGATCCAGTTGCCGCCATGGCCGTCGTGCGCGGCGCTACGCAGGCGCAGGTTGGTCATGCTCTTGATGCCGTCAAACAGGTCGGCAAACTGTTGTTCCAGGGTTTCGCGGTCGTCCGGGTGGAAACATTCCGTCAGTTTTTTGGGGTGTGCCCCGCCTGTCATTACCTTGCCCGCCAGCTTGTCCAACGCGGACGAGGCACGCAGGATGCGTCCATCCTGGTCAACTTCGACCACTGCTTCTTCGAGCATGTCCAGCGTTTGCAGGTAAGCGCGCGCCTCCGCATCGCGTGCTTCGGTACCCTGCATCAACTCGCGTAGCGCAAGTTGCAGCGCGTGGATTTCGTCGGCTCGCTTGCCGTCTGGAAACCCTAGCGCGGCATCCACTTGCGGATTGATCTTTTGGCCGATGCCGAAAGCCACGGCGGCCTGGCCGAGCGAGCGCACCCGATCCAGCGTGCGGTGTGTCCAGCGCCCAAGCGCGAGGTATAACGCGGCCAGCAGCGTCAGGGTTAAGGCCAGACCGGCCACGGCAAATTGCCAGACCGACAACGGTTTGGTTTGGGTGAGTTCGATATCCAGTCGCTCGGCGCGATTTTCCAGCGACACGTTCATACATAGATGGCCCGCTGCGTTGCGCTGCAATGCGCCCTCCGGGCAATGCGCTTTTTGCCCCAGCAGGGCGCTGCCTTGCGAGCTGGCGTAGGTGATACCGTCCAGCGTGAGATGCACGCTAGTCCCGGGCGTGGCGAGCTGGCGTAGCGCGAGACTATCCAGCGGGCGCAGCAGCCAAAGCTGGCCGCGTCCGCCATCCAGGCCCAGCCACAATGGCGCACGCAGAACGCGGTGCAATTGCTGGTGGTTGTGGCTGTGGTACCAGTCGGAGACGGGCGGAGTCAGGGAGCCGGGCGTAAATCCGGCGGCTTCCGCTCCCAGCGCGAGGACGATACGCTGGCGGGCATCAACGATGACCAGCGCACTATACGGATAGGTTTCGCCCAGACTGGTCATGAAGGCGCGCAGTTTTTGCCAGCGCGCTTCACCCGCAGATTCGAGTATGCGCTGGAAGGTGATGCTCGATGCCAGCGTTTCCGCATCGCCCTGCCAAGTGTGGAACAGCATGCCAGTCCGTTCGCGCATGGCGGCCTGTTGCAGTTTGCCTTGTTGGGTTTCCTGGCTGCGGTTCTGCACATCCCAGACAAACCAGGATAGCGCGGTGAACAGCGTGCCTATCACCAGAATGATGGCCAGCACATGCAGGGCAAGCTGGCGGGACAGGGAATTGCGCGGCGCGGTCATGCCGGTTTTAGCCGAGATTGTCCATTAGCGGCCTACCCAGCGCTCATCCACCAGACGGCTGAAATCAAGCTGCGCCGCGCCCGGCTTATCCGCAGACACGGCGCGAAAGAATGCCTGGGTGGTAAGCAATTGCTCGGCGCTGAATTTGCCATCCGCGCTGTAGGCGGGCTTGACACGCTGTAAAGCCCGCGCCAGCAGCGCTTGGCGCTCGGCATCTTGCGGCGCAAGTTGCCGCGCCATGTCTTTGGCGCTGTGCGTGTGTATCCAGGCCAAGGTTTCGCGCAGCGCTTTAACCAGTCGCCGCGCTTTGTCCGGATGCGCCGCCAGCGTACGGGCATCCGCGCACACCTGGGTGTAGATAAAGCGCCCGCCAAGGTGGGTCTTGGTGCTGGCCGGGTCGTGCAAATCGACTAGCCGGAAGGCCAGACCCGCGTCTTCCAGGCGCGTGGCGGAGGGCTCTTGGGCGACCACCACATCCACCGAGCCGCTGACCAGCGCGGCGGCATAATCCTCAAAAGTTTGTCCGGCAGAAACAAAGTTCACCTGCTCCAGCGGGATGCCGGCGCGCAGCAGCATATATTCCGGCACCTGCTGACCGGTGGACTTACCAGCCTTGCTGCCGGTATGCGTGCCGATGGAGAGGCCGCGCAGGTCGGCCACCTTGCGCACGCGCGTGCGCAGATCGGTACGCACCATGAGCGCAAAAGCCGGTGTCTGGGTGACCACTGCAATGGAGCGTAGCATGTCATGTTCGATGGCAATGCCCGCCATGGCCGGCATCCCCAGCACGGCAAAATCGCTGTTGCCGCCCAGCATGTCTTTAAGCGCCAGCGGGCCACCGCCAAAATACCGCAGTTCCAGGCGGAAACCTGCGCGCCGGTCTGCGCCCAGCGCGGCCAGTAATTCCAGCGGCAGATAAGGCGCGGCCTGCGGGCCGGGCATCGAGACCACGATGGTCGGCAACGGCGCGGCGGAAAGCCGTTGCCAGGGAAATATGCAGAACAACAGCAGCAAAGCGGTAAAACTGCGTCTGGGCATGTGCATGATGGCCTTCGGGTTTATGCAGCTGTCACTCTAGCAGCCTGTCGGACTTGAAGGAAATCGGCTGCAAAATGACCTGGACGGTTCATATTTCCCCACTTTCCTGCGCCAATAGAACAACTATTGGCTTG
>JAYUCZ010000129.1:0-21860 GCA_043740065.1 Thiobacillaceae bacterium
ACGGCATCAACCCGGCGCTGCTGATGAGCCTTTTCGCCATGGCGGGCGGGATGCTCATCTATGCGCTGCGCCGCCCGCTGTTTGCGCTGCACGCACGCAAATTCGAGTCTCTCGATGCGCGCATTGTTTACAACGCGCTGCTGGGTGGGTTGTTTGCGCTGTCCCTCCGCGTAACGCGCCTGACCGACACAGGCTCGCTGCAACGCCAGGTATTTGTGTTGCTGCTGGCCGCGCTGGTGCTGGGCATCGCACCGTGGCTAGACAGCGCCACGGTGCTGAGCGGCACGCGCACCGGCCTGCCGCCCGATGCCATTAGCCTGCTGGCCGGGGTCACGCTGATGGCTGCGGCGCTCGCGACGGTGTGGTGGCATCGGCAGCGGCTTACTGCATTAATGACCCTGGGGGTGGTGGGTCTGCTGGTGTCACTGGCCTTCGTGAAGTTTTCTGCGCCCGATCTGGCCTTGACGCAATTATCGGTCGAGGTGGTCACCATCGTCCTGTTGTTGCTGGCGCTGTATTTTCTGCCCGCGCATTCCGCGCCAGAAACCAGCCGGGGGCGCGTCTGGCGCGACGGCAGCATTGCGCTACTGGCGGGTGCGGGGTCGGCAGCACTGGCGTGGGCGGTGTTGACGCGCCCGTTTGATAGCATCGCAGGCTATTTTCTGCAACACAGCGTGCCGGGCGGCGGCGGCAAAAACGTGGTCAACGTTATCCTGGTGGATTTTCGCGGCTACGACACGCTGGGCGAAATTACCGTGCTGGCATTGGCCGCGCTGGGCATTTACGCGCTGCTGGAAAATCTGCGCCTGGATGCGCCCGACCGCGACGCGCAAGGTCGTGCCTGGAACCGCGATCCGCACCCGGTGATTCTCTCCACGCTTGCACAATTATTGCTGCCGCTAGCGTTGCTGGTCGCCACATTTATTCTATTGCGCGGCCACAACCAGCCGGGCGGCGGTTTTATCGCCGGGCTGGTCACCTCGGTGGCGCTGATCCTGCAATATCTTGCCCACGGCGGCGCGTGGATGCACGCACGTTTGTCACGCACTACCCAACCGCTGATTGCCGCCGGTCTGGCGCTGGCCACCTTCACCGGCTTGGCGAGCTGGGCGTTCGATCATCCTTTCCTGACCTCCACTTTCGGCCACCTGCACTGGCCGCTGGTGGGCGAATTTGAACTGGCCTCGGCCATGGCCTTCGACCTCGGCGTGTTTCTGGTGGTGGTCGGCGCGACCTTGCTGATTCTGGTCAATCTTGGCGGGCTGCACGATGGCCGCGTCAAAATGAAACAGCAGGCAAACTGATGGAAGCGCTGATTTCCCTCGCTATCGGCGTGCTTACCGCCTGCGGCGTGTTTCTCGCGCTGCGCGGCCAGACCTATCCGGTGGTGCTGGGGCTAACCTTGCTGTCTTACGCGGTCAACCTGTTTCTGTTTGTCATGGGGCGGCTGGCCATCGGTGCGCCGCCGGTCATTTCCGCTACCGCCCGCGCCTATACCGACCCGCTACCGCAGGCGCTGGTGCTCACCGCCATCGTCATCAGCTTTGCCATGACCGCGTTCGTCATCGTGCTGGCGCTAAAAGCCCGCGCCGAATTCGGCAACGACCATGTGGACGGCGTGCATGACGACGGAGATGGGCAAGCATGAGTTTGTTCGATCATCTAGCCATCCTGCCGATACTGTTGCCGCTGGTGGCGGGCATTGTATTGCTGGCGCTGCACCGTGCGTCGCTGGCCGTGCAGCGCGGCATTAGTCTTGCTGCGGTCATTGCGCTGCTGCCACTGGCCTTTGCCATGCTGGCCTGTGTTGGCGACGGCACGCAACTGGTTTACAAACTGGGCAACTGGGATGCGCCGTTCGGCATTGTGCTGGTGGCCGACCGGCTGGCGGCGTGGATGCTGATGGCGACAGCATTGGTGGCGGTGTTTGCCCTGCTGTACGCGCTGCGGGGCGGCGACACGACCGGCCGACATTTCCATGTGCTGTTCCAGTTGCAACTATTTGGCCTGAACGGGGCGTTTCTTACCGGCGACCTGTTCAACCTGTTCGTGTTTTTTGAAATTCTGCTGCTGGCTTCATACGGCTTGTTGCTGCATGGCGGCGGGCGTTTGCGCGTCAAGGCCGGTCTGCATTTTGTGGTCATCAACCTGGTCGGTTCAACGCTGTTTCTGTTTGCCGTCGGCACGCTGTACGGCATTACCGGCACGCTCAACATGGCCGACCTCGCGGTCAAGCTCGCGCACGTTGCGCCGAATAATCTGGCGCTGGTAAAAAGCGCCGGTTTGCTGCTGTTTGCGGTGTTTGCGCTAAAGGCCGCGCTGTTGCCGCTGTATCTGTGGCTGCCCGCCGCTTACACGCACACCAGTGCCCCGGTCGCGGCGCTGTTTGCCATCATGACCAAGGTCGGCGCTTACAGCATCCTGCGCGTAAACAGCCTGATGTTTGGCGATGCCGCCGGCCCCATGGCCAACCTGCTGGATGCCTGGCTTGCGCCGCTGGCGCTGGCCACCCTGGTGCTGGGCGCGCTCGGCGTGGCCGCCAGCACAACATTGCGGCAGCAAGTGGCGTATCTGGTGGTGGCCTCGGTCGGCACGTTGCTGCTGGCCTTCGGGCTGGGCAGCACAGCCGCGCTGGCCGCCGGTCTGTACTACTTGCCGCATTCCACCTTTGCCGCTGCCGCGCTGTTTTTGCTGGCCGACAATATCAGCCGCGCACGCGGTGCGCACGCCGACCGTTTCGAACCCGGCACATTTCAATCCGGCACAAGCATGCCGCGTGCGGGTCTGCTGGGCGGCCTGTTTTTCGTCGCTGCCGTGGCGGTTGCAGGGTTGCCGCCGCTGTCCGGTTTTCTGGGCAAGTTCATGCTGCTGCGCGCCGCGCTCGAATCTTTACCCAGCTCGCCGCTACTGCCTTGGGTATGGGGTGTGGTGCTGGGCAGCGGGCTGATTATCATGATGGCACTGGCACGCAGCGGCAGCCTGCTGTTTTACCGCACGCAAAGCAGCGGCGAAGCAGAAACAACCGTGCCGCCAGTAAGGGGCGCGGAAATAGCCGATGTCCCGTTTTTGGGGGTGCTGGCGGGATGCAGTGCTAGGCGTTCCGAGTGCCGTGTGGCTGGCCACACAAGCGAGGAACAACAACGCAATGCGCCCGTCAGTGCATCCAAAAATGGGACATTGGTTGTTTCCGCGTCCCTAAGCCCTGCCAACGCCGCGCTGTTGCCGGTCGTCGGCCTGTTGCTGCTGGGGCTTGGCATGACGCTGTGGGCGGGCGCACTTTACGACTACGCCGCAGCCACCGCCGCGCAACTGCAAGACCCGCAACAGTACATTTACGCCGTGTTGGGGGGCGAACGATGAAACGCCTGCCGTCCCACAAGGGGACTCCAACTTGCTCCCCGCCAGGGGGAGGCCGGCGGGTGCCCAACGGCTGCGCCGTTACCCTTTCGCACTACGCGCTAAAGCGCGTGAAAGATTGTGTGCCCCACCCGCTATTGACATTGAGCCTGATCATCCTGTGGCTGTTGCTGGTCAACCAGTTTTCTGCCGGGCATCTGCTGCTGGGCACGCTGCTGGGCTGGCTGATTCCGTTCGCCACCCGGCGTTTCTGGCCTGCGCCAATCCGCATCCGCCAGCCTTTGCTATTGCTGCGTTATCTGGCGGTGCTTGTGTACGACATTGTGCGCGGCAGCTTTCTGGTCGCTGCCCTGATCGTAAAAGGCCCAGCACGCCTGCGCCCGGCCTTTGTAGAAGTGCCGCTGGCGCTGCAAACCGATCTTGCCATCAGCCTGCTGGCCAACACCATTTCGCTCACGCCCGGCACGGTTTCCGCGCTGCTCAGTACCAACAAACGCACGCTGACCGTGCATACGCTGGATACGGGCGATGCTGCCGCGCTGGTCGCGGAAATCAAACAGCGTTACGAAGCGCCGCTGAAAATTATTTTTGAAGGAGACGAATCCTGATGCTGAACGCCGTCATTCCGCTCGCCTATTTATTGGTGGGCCTGGCCTTTCTGCTGAGTTTCTGGCGCTTGCTGAAAGGCCCGGATGCGCCCGACCGCATACTCGCGCTCGACACCCTGTATGTGAACACCATCGCGCTCTTGGTGCTGCTCGGCATTCATCTTGGCAGCGCCATCTACTTTGAAGCCGCGTTGCTGATCGCCATGATGGGCTTTGTCGGTACGGTGGCGCTGTGCAAGTATCTGCTGCGCGGCGACATCATCGAATAAGGCACACCATGCTCGATATTTTCCTTTCCGTTCTCATCCTCACCGGCGCGATGTTCACCTTCATCGGCTCGCTCGGGCTGGCCCGTCTGCGTGATTTTTACACCCGCCTGCACGGCCCCACCAAAGCCACCACGCTGGGGGTTGGCTGTCTGCTAATCGCGTCCGCCGTGCATTTCAGCGTGGGCGGCGAACACCTCAGCCTGCACGAGGTGCTGGTCACGCTGTTCCTGTTTATCACCGCGCCGGTGTCCGCCCATCTGCTGGCCAAGGCCGCGCTGCACCTGAAAGTGCGCTCGCTGGTAGCCGCGCCAGACCGGCCTGAACAAAATTCGATGCCATGACCCCCAAGCCCGGCGGTCATGGGGTCAAATCACATCCCCCGGCCCTGACCCCGTGTTTTTTGTGAACCACTTCGCCCGCTGGCAGCGCAACCGCGTGTTGCGCCACCACCTCATCAGCCAAACCGATTTTGATGCGGCGGCGGCACGGTTGCCTGTTCTGCGCGGGCTAACACCGGACGAGCGCACGCGCCTGCAAGAGCAGGCCAGTTTGTTGATCGCCAGCAAAACCTTTTCCGCTGCGGGCGATGCCGGAGTGGATGCGCCCACCCGGCTTGCCGTCGCGCTACAAGCCTGTTTGCTCACCCTGAATCTTGACGAGCAAAGCTACCGCGACTGGAACGAAATCATTCTTTATCCCAACGAATTCCTGCGCCAGCGCGAAGAGCGCGATGATGCCGGGGTGGTACACGTTACGCGCGACGTTCTCTCGGGGGAATCCTGGCTTGGTGGCCCGCTCGTGCTGTCTGTTTCTGACGTGTTCGCAAGCGGTCAGGCCGATGGGTTCAACGTCGTGATACACGAGTTTTCGCACAAGCTCGATATGCTCAACGGTGACGCGAACGGGTTTCCACCGCTGCATCGCGGCATGAGCGCCGCCGCCTGGGCTAACGATTTTGGCATCGCGTATGAAGATTTATGTGCGCGCGTCGAGGCCCGCGAAGACACCGCGATCGACCCTTACGCCACACATTCCCCGGCGGAATTTTTTGCCGTACTCAGTGAAGTATTCTTTGAAACCCCCGACCTGCTGGCTGACGAATACCCGGCCGTGTACGCACAAATGAAACTGTTTTATCGCCAGGATCCGCTCGTGCGGCTCACGCTCGCATGAGCGCATCACGCAAACAGCGGGCCAGAAAATATACCGACGACACCAGTCTGCTCGGCACATTGGTAAAAAAACAACACCCACTTGCGCGGATCGAAGGGCTTAGGCCGCTCACCATGTTGAGCGAATGGCAATAACTTGCCATGCAAAAAGCCGCCGCAAACCCGGCTGTTTTGTCTGCCAGACTGGCTGACAAAACAGCCGGGGAATCCGGACAAACCCGCACCAGAAAAGGCGAACGCCTGGCTCTGCCAAGTTGGCAAATATCTGCCAGCGGTTCAAAACCCGTAGCATCTGGCCATTCTGTAGCGCGGCCTATCGGGTTTTGGCGATACAAATTTTTACCTTGTGCTGGTAGGCAAATACCAAGGTTTTGGCTTGTTTCAAACGTGATTTTCCGTAACATTCGCATCCGGGCGGCGTAGTTGACCCGGATGTTTCACCAATTCGCATGAATATCGCGCAGGATTTTGTTTCGTAGGGGAGTTTTGAGAGGGAGCGGCGTAGTGGTCATACGCCCGACCGAACAAAGCTTCCATACGAAACAAAAGACCAGCGAGAACATGCGAATTGGTGAAATATCCGGGTTAACCGCTAGACGACTTTCAATTTCTCTGGAGAACATGATGAAAACTATTGTAATGACTGCCGCCGCAGCGCTGATTTTGGGCGTATCCGGTATCGCCTCCGCCGACCAGGCGCTGGCTCAGAAAAACGCCTGCATGTCTTGCCACGGCGTGGACAAGAAAATTGTTGGCCCGGCATTTAAGGAAATCGCCACCAGGTACAAGGGCGACAAAACTGCCGCCGCCAAGCTGGCCAAGGAAGTAAAAGAAGGCAGCAAAGGCAACTGGGGCCAGATTCCCATGCCGCCCAACCCCCAGGTTAAAGACGAGGATCTGACCAAGATTATCGCCTGGGTTCTGGCACAGTAATCTGGTTATCTGCACGCTGGCATCGCCGCGACAGCAGATGTGAAAAGCCGACCGTTGGTCGGCTTTTTTGCGCACATCCCCCCAAGCCCAGCCAATGTTAAAATCCCGGCTTCATAAAAATAGCAGGGGGAGTTGACTGTGAAACTGACCATGATGGGTTTGCCGTTGGGCATGATTGCATTGCCGCTGGCCGCTGCGCTGGCACTGACTGCCTGTAGCAAAAAAGACGATGCCAACGCGCCGCAAACCATCAAAATCGGCCAGGTTTCTCCACTGACCGGATTACAAGCGCATGTCGGCCAGGACAACGACAATGGTGCGCGTCTCGCCATCGACGAGATCAACGCCAGCAAGCCCACCATCGGCGGCAAACCGGTTGTATTTGAACTGGTCAGCGAAGACGACGGCGCAGACCCGAAAACCGCCACCACTGTGGCGCAACGGCTGGTGGACATGGGCGTGGCGGGCGTGGTCGGCCACTTGAATTCCGGTGCCACTATTCCCGCCTCCAAGGTTTATTTCGACGCAGGCATTCCGCAAATTTCGCCTTCAGCCACTGCCGTCAAATACACCACGCAAGGTTTCAAAACCGCCTACCGCGTGATGACCAACGACGAACAACAAGGCAAAGTGCTGGGTACTTACGCCGTGACCAAACTCGGCGCGAAAAAAATCGCCATCATCGACGACCGCACCGCCTACGGTCAGGGGCTGGCCGACGAAGTGGAAAAAGCCGCCAAGGCCGCCGGTGGCGAGGTGGTAGCGCGCGAATACACCACCGACAAGGCTTCGGACTTTATGGCGATTCTGACTTCGATCAAGGGCAAAAATCCTGACGTGGTGTTCTTCGGCGGCATGGATCCGCAAGCCGCCCCGCTGGCCAAACAAATGCGCCAGCTCGGCATGACGAGTCAACTTCTGGCTGGCGACGGCGCACAAACCCCGAAATTTATTGAACTGGCCGGCCCCAGTGCCGAAGGCGCGATGGCCTCGATGCCCGGCGTGCCGCTGGACTCCATGCCCGGCGGCGCGGCCTTCAAACAAAAATTTGTCGCCAAGTACGGCCCGATCCAAAACTACGCGCCCTACGCTTATGACGCCGTGTATGTGCTGGTAGAAGCCATGAAACGCGCCGGCTCCGCAGAACCGGCCAAGTACCTGCCAGAACTCGCCAAGACCGATTTTCAGGGCGTGACCAGCAAGGTACAGTTTGACGCCAAAGGCGATCTGGCGGGCGGCGGCGTGACGCTGTATCAGGTCAAGAACGGCGCCTGGACGGTGCTGGAGACGGTACAGCGCCAGTAAACCAAATCACGACCTGGTTTAAGGAGAAATGCTCTGAAATACAACCGCACCATCAAGGAATTGGAAACACACGCGGTGAAGTGGTGGCCGAAAGAACTGGAAGAAACTGTCGCCACCGCTAGTGTGATTCCCGCATTGCTTGCAACACAGGAGCAGTTCATTTGCATCCTGAAGTTGTCCGGAGCAAGTCCGGAGCAAGTTTTTAACGTGCTTTCCGCTACGGACATGCCTGCCAACCTGTTCCTAAAACATTTGGCGGTACTGGCAGACTATGGGGGCGAGTTAATCAAGCGCATTGGCCGTGAATTTTCTACGACTTTTGAGAATGCTGCCCATACCAGAAAACCGATAATGCGCTATGTGTTTAAGGGCGAACAACATAGTTATGAGTTTGAGGCACTGCCCATCAAAGGACTTGGTAACCCCAAGTTAAAACTGGACGGAATTGCCATCGCAAAACCCCAGCCTATGTCGCCTCTTTACCGCGACATGATCATGGTATTGATGCACGGCGCGACATCCGATGTCGCACATCTGGCCGCGCTGGAAAAATGCGAAATTGGAACCCTACTCGGCGACGAAATCGCTATTGACCGTTACGTCAAAGAAAAATACCTGCACGTCAGTCGCATCACCACAGGCGCATCAGCAAACCACCTCGGCCAGATTGCCCAGACTTGGGTGTTAGACGCACTACGCAAACTCCTGCCAGATCATGTTGTCATTCATCGAAATGGCACGGTGAAATTGAAAGGTCATGACAAATCCAGTGGAATGCCATTCGATATCGTCTTTGAGTATGAAAGCGCCAAAGTTGGCCTAGAAGTCAGTTTCCAGGTCACCACCAATAGCGTGATTGAACGCAAGGCTGGATTAGCTAAAGATCGCCAGGCACTCATGCACAAACACGGTTATCACATCGCCTACGTCGTGGATGGTGCTGGCAACTTCCAGCGCTCTTCCGCCGTGGGCACTTTATGCAAATTCAGCGATTGCACTGTGGCTTACTCGGATAGCGAAATGGCTATCTTGGCTCAATTCATCGTCGAGAAACTCAATGCTCAAGTTCATTGATCTCTTTGCGGGGATCGGCGGCATCCGGCTGGGCTTTGAGCAGGCCATGCGGTCGCATGGCATAGCGGCGGAATGTGTGCTGTCATCTGAAATAGACAAACATGCTCAGCAGACCTATGCATTAAATTTTGGGATGCCGCCAGAAGGCGATTTATACGGCATCCAGAACATTCCAGATTTTGATTTCTTGCTGGCTGGGTTTCCGTGCCAGCCATTCTCTTATGCTGGCAAACAAAAAGGCTTTGTTGATACGCGCGGAACGCTATTTTTTGAAATCGAACGAATTCTTAAAACGCACCGACCAAAAGGTTTTTTGCTCGAAAATGTACGCGGCCTGACGACTCACGATCAAGGGCGCACATTCTCGACCATTCTGGAAAAACTGGAGGCTCTAGATTATGGTGTTTCTTATCTCATTCTGAATAGCTCAAACTTTGGCGTTCCCCAAAATCGGGTGCGAGTTTACATACTAGGATGGGACAAGTCGCGCCCTGTGCTTACTTTGCAATCTGACCTTGGTTCTGCCGATTCACATCAATTCAAGGCTGCCTTCCAACAGAGCGGTCTATTCGACACGCGAACGCATCGTGTGGTTGCCGACATTCTTGAACATCATCCAGACACTCGCTACGACTGCTCCGCCGATTTTGTTGCACGTCTATTGAAGCAAGTAGGCGGGGACTCGGAACGTCTACATGGAGTTCGATTGATTGATCACCGAAACGGGAATTCAATCCACTCCTGGGAACTGGGTATCAAGGGAGAATGTGCGCCACTGGAAATTGACTTCATGAATGCGCTGATCGAGAACCGGCGCAAGAAAATATTTGGTACACACCAGGATGGGAAAAAACTTACGGTCGAAGAAATCAAAACCTTCTTCGATCACCCGCAACTAAAGGCAGTCATGCAGAGCTTGCAGCACAAAGGCTATCTCAAAGATCATGATGGTCGCTTTAATCCTGTCGCTGGAAATATGTCATTTGAGGTGTTCAAATTTCTTGACCCGCAAAGCATTTCAATCACTCTGGTAACTAGCGATGCTCACAAACTTGGGGTTGTGCATAAGGGGCGGGTGCGGCGCATCACCCCAAGGGAATGTGCGCGTCTACAAGGTTTCCCAGACAACTTCATTTGCCATCCCACTGACACTTACGCCTATCGCCAATTTGGAAACTCGGTTTCGGTTCCCGTTGTAAGAGAAGTCCTGACTGATATGTTCAAGAATATCCCTGCTGGTTTTTCATTCAAGAACATGCCCAATCAAGAAGGCGTTTTAGAATCGGCCAATTCGACTAGTCGTGTCATCGAAAAATCCGCAGAAGTACTGCGCCCCACCATCTAACCGATGGATATTTTCGTCCAGCAACTCGTTAACGGTCTGGTGCTGGGTTCGATCTATGCGCTGGTTGCGCTTGGCTATACGCTGGTTTACGGGATACTTGAGCTGATCAATTTCGCGCATGGCGAAGTGACGATGATGGGCGCGATGGTCGCGTTGGCGGTGATGGGCGCGTTGATGGGGGTTGCGCCGGACATGCCGGGCATTGCCATGGCGCTGACCGGCTTGCTGGTGGCGATTCCAGCTTGCATGATGCTGGGCTACAGCATCGAACGTCTGGCGTATCGGCCATTGCGCAATGCGCCACGGCTGGCACCGCTAATTACCGCGATCGGCGTTTCCATTCTGCTGCAAAACATTGCCATGATGGTGTGGGGCAAGCAGTACATCGCGTTTCCGCACATCCTGCCGGAAGGCCGCCACGCGGTTCTGGGCGCGACCATCACCGATGTGCAAATCCTGATTTTGTTGCTGACCACCGCCATCATGGCCGGGCTGGTGCTGCTGGTTAAGCGCACCAATCTTGGCCGCGCCATGCGGGCGGTGGCGCAGTCGCGCCCGGTGGCGCAGTTGATGGGGGTGAATGTCAATCAGGTGGTGTCGGCGACCTTTATCATCGGCTCGGCACTGGCGGCGGTGGCGGGCGTGATGGTGGCGGCCAATTACGGTCAGGCGCATTACTACATGGGTTTCATGCTGGGTCTGAAAGCCTTTTCCGCTGCGGTGCTGGGCGGTATCGGCAACATTGCGGGGGCGATGCTCGGCGGGCTGCTGCTGGGGGTCATCGAAAGCCTGGGCGCTGGCTATATCGGCGACATTACTGGCGGTTTTTTGGGTAGCCATTATCAGGATGTGTTCGCATTTTTTGTGCTGATTCTGGTGCTGGTATTTCGCCCCTCCGGTTTGCTGGGCGACAAGGGCGTGGAACGCGCATGATCGACATAAACCGGTTGGCAAAAGACGCGCTCAAAAACCCCCTGTTCGGCCTCGCGCTGCTGGCGGTGGGTCTGGCGCTGTTGCCGTTTGCGGTGGATGCCAGCCTGGGGCGCTCCTGGGTGCGGGTGCTGGATTTGGCGCTGTTGTATGTGATGCTGGCGCTGGGGTTGAATATTGTTGTGGGCTACGCCGGGCTGCTGGATTTGGGCTATGTGGCGTTTTACGCGGTGGGCGCGTATTTGTGGGCGCTGCTGGCTTCGCCACATTTTGATCTGCATTTGTCTTTCTGGCTGATTCTGCCGCTGGGCGCGGGGGTCGCGGCGCTGTTCGGGCTTGCGCTCGGCACGCCCACGCTGCGGCTGCGCGGTGATTATCTCGCCATCGTGACGCTGGGGTTCGGCGAAATCATCCGCATTTTTCTCAACAATCTCGATGCTCCGGTCAACATTACCAACGGCCCGCAGGGCATTACCCTGATTGATCCGGTGTCGATCGGCGGCATTCACTTCAGCGGCATGCAGGAAATTTTCGGCATCAATTTTTCTGCCGCGCATTTGTATTACTACCTGTTTTTGCTGGTGGCATTGGCGGTGATTTTTATTTCTTTCCGGTTGGAAAATTCGCGCCTGGGGCGTGCCTGGGTCGCCATCCGCGAAGATGAAATCGCCGCTGCGGCATCCGGCATCAATATTCGCAATGTCAAACTGCTAGCGTTTGCGCTCGGCGCAACATTTGGCGGCATTGCAGGCGGGCTGTTCGCGGGTTTTCAGGGCTTTGTCAGCCCGGAAAGTTTCAATCTGCTCGAATCCATCATGATCCTGTGCATGATCGTGCTGGGCGGCATGGGGCATATTCCCGGCGTGATTCTGGGTGCGGTGATCTTGACCGTTTTGCCGGAAGCCTTGCGCTACGTTGGCGACTTCCAGCGTGTCGCATTTGGGCAAATCTATGTTGACCCGGCAGATTTGCGCATGCTGCTGTTTGGCCTGGCGCTGGTGTTGATGATGCTGTTTCGCCCCGAAGGCTTGTGGCCGTCGCCGCGCCGCAAGCGCGAGTTTCATCGCGAGCCGCCCGGTTCTGAAGAAGCCGCAGAACATGAAAATGCCAGTCTGCACGAGGCCGTGAAATGAAACCGCTACTGACGGCAAGCACCGTCAGCAAAAAATTCGGTGGCCTGAATGCGCTGTCCAACGTCAGTTTCAGCGTTAATCGCGGCGAAATCTACGGCATCATCGGCCCTAATGGCGCGGGCAAAACCACGCTGTTTAACGCATTGACCGGCCTATATATTCCCGACACTGGCGACATCCGCTTAGCCGACCACCGGTTGCATGGCCGCAAACCGCACCAGATTCTGCAAGCCGGGTTGGCCCGCACCTTTCAGAACATTCGCCTGTTTGCCAACATGAGCGCGCTGGAAAACGTCATGGTGGGTCACCATGCCCGCATGAAAGCGGGCGTATTGGGTGCGGTGCTGCGCACGCCCGCTGTGCGCCGCGAAGAAGCCGACACGGCCTTACGCGCTCACGCGCTACTCAAACGGGTCGGCATCCAACGGCATAGCCAGGTGCTGGCGAAGAATCTGTCTTACGGCGATCAGCGCCGCCTGGAAATCGCCCGGGCGCTGGCTTCCAATCCGCTGCTGCTGGCGCTGGACGAGCCCGCCGCCGGCATGAACCCGGTTGAAAAATCCGCATTGCGCGAATTGCTGCTCGGCTTGCGCAACGAAGACGGGCTGACACTCATGCTGATCGAACACGATGTAAAACTGGTGATGAGCACCTGCGACCGGGTGCTGGTTCTGGATCATGGCGAAAAACTGGTTGAAGACACGCCCGCAAACGTCCGCGCCGACCCGCGCGTAATTGCCGCCTATTTGGGCAAAGCCGCATGACAACACTATTAAGTGTATCCGGCCTTAAAGTGGCTTACGGCGGCATTCATGCGGTGCGCGGCATCGACCTGGAAATCGCCGCAGGCGAAAGCGTTTGTCTCATCGGCGCGAATGGTGCGGGCAAAACCACCACACTCAAAGCCATTTCCGGCTTGCTGCCGGAATCGGCAGGCCACGTTCATTTTGCCGGCAAGCCCATCACCCGGCTGCCCGCACACGAAATTTCCCGCCTGGGTTTGAATCTGGTGCCGGAAGGTCGTGGCGTATTTCCGCGCATGAACGTGGCCGAAAATTTGCTGATGGGCGCGTACACCCGACGTGACAAAGCGGCCATCCGTGCGGATATGGCGTGCGTCTATGAACTGTTGCCGAGGCTGGCCGAACGCCGCACACAACTGGCCGGCTTGCTGTCCGGCGGCGAACAACAAATGCTGGCACTGGGACGCGCCATGATGTCGCGCCCCAAACTGCTGATGCTGGACGAACCCAGCATGGGGCTGGCACCCATCATGGTGGAAACCGTGTTCGGCCTGATCCGGGAAATTGCCGATTCCGGCGTGGCATTATTATTGGTAGAGCAGAACGCACATTGGGCATTGCAAACCTGCGAACGCGGCTATGTGATGGAACATGGCACGCTAACCTTGGCGGGAAAGACCATAGAACTGTCAAACAATCCCGCTGTACGCGCCGCCTATCTTGGCGAATGATGCCAATAAATAACGCTTTAACCGCCAGCAAGCGCTCACACTTAAACTTCCGGCCAGCATTGGTAAGGGGCAACCCTCTCATCACGACCCCAACACCGACGTTGCATAATGACAACGTTTGTTGGATTTATACAATCTCCGAGCGGATAAGGTTTTGTAAAAAATATTAAACAGAATATACTTATATTCATCGAGCCAAGACTTATCCATCGCACCCGGGTTCAGGATAGTGCCCGGGTTCGAAATAAGTCTAGGTTTGAACAAATTTTACCGGTTAGTTTGTTGTCCAAAAGTTGTACTTTAATCACGTTGCATAAATTTCTTAATTAGGAGCTCCTTAATGAAACTCGCAAAAATCACCGCTGCACTGATCGCAGCAATCGCCCTGCCCGTTCTGGCTAACGGCACTGCTGCTGCCCCCGCTGCTGCAACCCCCACCTCTGCTGACGCATGGGTTGCCAAAATGACCGACCCGACCCAGAACGCTTCCGCGTTCCGTGACCCCAAAGCATTCGTGCCTTGGATGGGTGCCATGATGGATCCCAGCACTTCGTTCGCCATGACCAACGCCATGATGAACCCCAACACCTCCATGCGTTTCATGACCGGCATGATGGATCCCCGTTCCATGCAAAACTACATGCAGTTTATGGATCCCGCTGTTTCCATGAAGTGGATGGGTGCCATGGTGGATCCCAACTTCTACACCGCCATGATGACCCCCATGATGGACCCCAACACCGGCATGAAGTGGATGATGGCTCCCATGAGCCCCCAAGCCATGAACACCATGATGGCTCCCATGAACCCCGCCACTTCCATGAACTGGATGATGGCTCCCATGTCTCCCCAAGCCATGAACATGGCAATGGCTCCCATGAACCCCAACATGTACACCGGTTGGATGGGCACCGCGATGAACCCCACCACCTACGGCCCCATGGGTTCTTTCATGAACCCCGCTTCCATGGGCGCTCTGACCTCATTCAACCCGATGACCATGATGACCCCCATGATGGCGCCTATGGCTCCCATGATGGCCCCCATGGGCGGAATGATGCCTGCTGCCAGGTAATTCCCGCCAAGTCACACGGCGAAATTACAGCGTAAAATCAACCCCGGCCTGGTGCCGGGGTTTTTTCGTTTACACTCACATAACAATATAAACACCCGCGCAGCGTAATCGTTCGGACTAAAACTTACAGCGAGTGATGGAAATGCATGACCAAACCAAATTATTTCGCCACCTGCTTTTTGTGGCGCTAACGCTTGCGGCAACAAGCGGCACGGTCAGCTCGCGTGCCGACGAAGCGCCAGGCGCGTTAGTCGCGCCCGCCGCCAACCAACAACCAAACCAGCCGCCCGTTTCCGATGGCGCACAAGCCATGCGCAACATGGTCAAGTCCATCGGCCCCGAAGCGGCCATGGATATGATGTTTTCTTCGATAAACCCGGTTTGTCAGAAGACCCTGCTGTCCAAAGCCACCGACAAGGCCAAAGCACCCGCTAACGCAGAAGAAATGCGTGACAACAAATATCTCCAACCCGCCATCGCAGTTGGTGATCTGACAACACAGTGGGCAAAAGGCGCACCCGGTAACCGCAACCCAGCACCCGCGTTTAACTGGATGGATCCCAAAAATTATTGGGGCTGGATGCGCATGGACAAACCTGCGGTCGAACCCGCTCAAAAGGCTGCTCCGGCTGTTGCCCTACCGCCCAGGCGTTACTAGCCCGGATGTTGCATAAATTCACACGATGATCGCGCAGGACTTTGATTGATAGGGAAGTTTTGAGAAGGAGCGGCGTAGTGGTTCATACGCCCGACTGAACAAAATCTTTCATATCAATCAAAGGACAGGCGAGGGCGTGTGAATTTATGCAACATCTGGGCTAAATAAACCGCAGCAAGCCGTTTTCAGTCAGCACCGCATCCAGCCGGACATCCCAGCGCTCGGCAGGGATGTCCGCCACCCGCTGGCATTCAAACGCCAGTCCGATCAAATATGGGCGTCGCCAGCGTTTGCGCGTATTCAAATAAGCCAAAGTCGCATCGTAATAACCGCCACCCATACCCAGACGCTGGCCGTGCTTGTCAAAACCTACCAGCGGCATAATCAACACATCCAGCCAGCGTGCATTCAGTAGCCTGCGGCTATGCGGCTCGATAATGCCGTAGCGGTTGTGGGTGAGTCCGTGTTTTCCATCCAGTTCGGCAAACTTAAGCGGCTGCGCCACTCGGTTGGCCGTCACCGGCAGATAACAGCGTTTGCCCATATTCAAGGCCTGATTCATCAGCGGCAACGCATCAAACTCTTCACCCAGCGGCAAGTAAAAACCCCAGCGATGGCCTTTCAAAAACAGCCCACTGCTTAATACGTAACGCAAGGCTCGTCTGGCTGCCTGCTGGCGATAAACAGGAGATAGCCGCCCACGTGCGGCGCGCAATTGTTTGCGAAGGGATTTTTTATCTGGGAAACGCATGGGTCAGGAAGAAGGGGAGTTCTATAAATTCCGATTCCGTCATTGTTCGCTACGCGCGGCAGTCCAGAATCTTCGATGTATCAACGATCTTTCTGGATCGCCCCACAAGGGGACTCCGATTTGCTATGGGCTAAAGCCCATGCAAACTCGTATGCCACGTCGCTTCGCTCCTCGCGATGACAATTTATAGAAGTGTTCCCCGCCTGTGTCGTGACTGCCTGCATTCTTGAACCTGGGTTCAAGATGGCTACAGCAATAGACGCTTTGGGCACACAAAACGAGTTGCGCGCACGCCTGCATCACAAGTCGCCGCAGCCTTGCACGTATGCATTGGTTCAAAGAAATCGCTGACAACCTCGAACACCGCAGGGAACGTTTGAAGTGTAGCAGAGGCGGGGTAAATTTTGCTGCTCAGAACAACGCATCCTGATCGGTTAATGCCTGATCAAGAACCGCTTCCATCACCTGAAGTTTTGCGCGATATTCCAGCTCGCGGTTGCCGCCGCTGCCTGATAATAATTCATGTGCAATATTCAGCCCGGCCATCATGGCAATGCGCTCCACGCCGATGACTTTGCTGTTTTCGCGAATGTCGCGCATTTTGCCGTCCAGATATCTTGCGGCAGCCGTCAATTGCACTTCATCTTCCTGGCTACACGCCACCTTGAAGCTGCGCCCCAGCAAGTTGATTTCTATCGTACGCGGTGCACTCATTGGACGCTCCTCACGCAGCCGGTAATTTTTCGATTACGGCGTTCAGCCGATTTTTGGCAGCCTCAAAACGGGTCTGATCCAGCTTGGCCTGCTGTTGTGCGCCAGCCAGCTCCTGCCGCAAATTGAGATTCTCACGGCGCAGGCGCAGACACAGCTCAGCCGCCTGCTGAACTTTCAATTCCAGTGAAGCGAGTTCCTTGTCCATGCGTGGAATATAACCCATCCGGGCAGGTTTTTGCAGCCCGCAGGCGGGGTAAAATAACGGCTTCAGGTGCCTTGGCCGACTCACCCGGCCAAGGTTAAACGGGAAACAGGTGTCGGCTCGAATAGAGCCAAATCCTGTGCTGCCCCCGCAACGGTTAGCGCTAAACGGTGCATCACACACGCCACTGACTGATTTTTCAGGTCGGGAAGGCGATGCACTTAGAAGCGCAAGCCCGGATACCGGCCTGATGCTGGCCGTCGTCCGCTCTATTAAAACGCCGCCAGTTTTCTTAACCCGCCCACGGGGAACTGGGCGCAGCTAATTGAAAGCTCATCATGTTATTTCGCCCCACTGCGCTGACCGTAGCGCTTGCCCTTGCTTTGCCCACCGCCTCATCACTCCGCGCCGAAGAGCTACCGGTGTTTATCGGCGATGAAATTATCGTCACCGCCAGCCGCTTTCCAACGTCGCTCAAATTTGAACCTGCCAATATCAGCGTGTTAACACGCAAGGATATCGAAAACAACCCGGCTTCCAGCCTGCCGGAACTGCTGGCCACACTGCCGGGAATACAAATCCGCAATGCCAGCGGATCGCCGGAGTTCATGATAGACCTGCGTGGGTTTGGCGCATCCGGCAATCAAAATGCGCTGGTCATGCTGGATGGGCAAAAGCTCAACGAGAACGAGCTGGTTTCGATCAAATGGACGGCCATCCCCATTGAAAGCATCGAGCGCATCGAGGTTATCCGGGGCGCGGGAGCGGTCATGTACGGCGGCGGTGCCACGGGCGGCATCATTAACATCATCACGCGCAAGCCCGCAAAAATGGCCGGGCTAAAAAAACTGGCCGTCTCGGCGGGTAGTTACAACATGCGGGAAGTTTCCACTTATCTTTCCGGCAACGGCGAGCTGTCCTGGTCGCTGGCCGCAAATGTTCTGGACACCGACAACTATCGGCGCAATAACGCACTGCAACAAAAGAACCTGGAAGCCGCCTTGCAGTATCAGGACTGGACGATCCGGGTCGGCGGAGATAATCAGGACTTGCGCTTACCCGGTGTCCGCACACGCGCACAGCTTGCGTCTGATCCTCGCGGCACATCCACACCACGCGATTTCTCCACCCGTGACAGCGCTTACGCCACGGCAGGCTGGAAGCGCACGGCGGACGACCAGCGCATGAGCATTGATGTTGGATACCGTTTCAATCACCGCACCGCGCTGTTTGATGACTACAGCCTGGACTTCTACGATGCCAAAAGCTATCTGGATACCGAAACCAGCAACGTCAGCTTGTTGCCCCGAATCGAATTGCGTAATGCCTGGTTTGGCAAAAGCGGCAAGCTGATTTTAGGCATGGATGCCGACTACGGGGATTACGTCTCCAAACGCTACAACGGCTCCGAGCTTATTCCTGGGCAAGCCGGTGCGACCACGCTCGCCGCCAACATCACGGCCAGCCAGCGCAACCTTGCCGCTTACGCACGCCAGTCGCTCACGCTCGACCCGGCCACCCATCTAACGCTGGGCGGGCGCATCCAGTACACGCGCTCGGCGGCGCAAGATCACGCCAGCACCCAACCGTATGCCAGAGGCGAACGCAGTGATACGCCATGGGCGGCGGAGTTGGGGTTAAAACGTGATTTAGGCGCGGGGCTCAGTGCTTTTGGGCGCGTTGGTCACAGCTTCCGCGTTGCCACTGTAGATGAAATGTACGATGCGTTTGGCGGGCCGCCGCCTTCTTATGGCCCGGCAATCACGCCGCTCAAGCCACAAACTTCCGATGAAGCCGAGCTGGGACTGGAATATGCCGGTTCTCCCGTAACCGGCAAGCTGTCGGTTTATGGCATGAATTTGCGTAACGAAATCCACTTCAACGCGCTGACCTTCACCAACCAAAACCTGGCTCCCACCCGGCGCTATGGCCTGGAAGCAGAAGGCGAATACAAAATTTCATCCACGCTAAAAATGCGTGCGGCTTATGCCTATACCGCCGCCAAGTTCCGCGAGGGGGTTTATGGTTTCCTGTCTGTTGATGTGTCGGGCAACGACATTCCGCTTGTTCCCACACATAGCGCCAACCTGACGGCAAGCTGGCAATTTCTGCCTGCGCAACAACTCAGCCTGGCCACCAGATACATAGGCGAACAACGCTTCGACAACGATCAGGCCAACAGCTTTGGGCTCAAGATGCCGGATTACACCGTGGTTGACCTCAAGTGGCAAGGCAAGTGGCGCAACTGGAAAGCCTATGCGGCGGCGAACAATCTGCTGGATAAAAAATATTTCAGTTATGCCATTGGCGGCCCGCCCAACTCGGGTATATACAACGCCTATCCCATGCCAGAGAGAAATTTCCGCGTGGGGCTGGAATATGCGTTCAGATAACCGCTCACGTTTGCCTTGCCCGTTTCTGGTTTTCCAATCCCGCTCTATTCGGGTTTCCGGCTAGAATTGGCCTACACGCCCAAATAAAGGAACGCGCACATGCCCGCCACACTTTCACGCCGCCTGTTAATTCTGCTGGGATTGGCCGCAGCGATTGCGCTGACCCGCACCTCGCACTTCGGCACCTCGGAAATTTTGCCCGATGCCAGTCTGGCGGCGTTTCTGCTCGGCGGTTTGCTGTTGCAGCGCAGTTGCGGGTTTGGCGTGATGCTGGCGGTGGCGTTTGGCGCGGATGTGGTGTCCGCGCAAACCGCCACCGAAGCGGGCTGGTGCATGACCCCGGCTTACTTTGGGCTGATTCCCACTTATGGCGTGTTATGGCTGGCGGGGCGCTGGCTGGGTGGCCGTCTTAATTCTTCACCCAGCAAGCTGGATTTTGTTCATGCCGCTGGCGTGAGTTTGGCCGCTATCAGCCTGGCTTTCGTTATTTCCAACGCCACCTGGTACGCGTTTTCCGGCACGCTGGAAAATATGCCGCTGACCAGTTTTGCATTGGCGGTCGCCAAATATTTCCCGCCTTATCTGGGCAGTGCGATGTTGTATCTGGTTCCGGTGTGGCTGGGCTGGAAGCTGACCCACGCAGGGCGCATTTCTCAAATCTAAGTAGGCATTGATTAACCCAACTCCCGTCATTACGCGTAGCGAAGCAATCCAGAATTCGTGGGTATCGCAAACATTCTGGATTGCCGCGCTTCGCTCGCAATGACAAAAATTGAGTCCGTCAGCGCTTCCCTGGAAAATTATCTAGGCCGTTTCGCGCCTTCACCCACCGGCGCTTTGCATTTTGGCTCGCTGGTCGCCGCCGTAGGCAGTTATCTGGATGCCCGCGCCCACGGCGGGCGGTGGCTGGTGCGCATGGAAGACGTGGACGAGCCGCGTTGTTCGCCACAGTATGCCGACGAAATCCTGCGCCAGTTGGAAGCGCATGGGCTAACGTGGGATGGCGAGGTGGTTTACCAAAGCCAGCGCAAGCCGCTCTATCAATCTGCGCTGGATCAACTCATCGAACGCGGCGCGGCTTTTTCCTGCGCTTGCACGCGCCGCGAAATTGCCGATTCCACGCTTCACGGCATTGAAGGCCCGGTGTATCCGGGAACTTGCCGCAACGGGCTGCACGGCAAAACCGCACGTGCCTGGCGCGTGCGCGTAAACGACACGCCCATTTGTTTTGCAGACCGTTTGCAAGGACAGCAATGCCAGCAGATCGAACGCGACATCGGCGATTTTATCGTCAAGCGTGCCGACGGCCTGTTCGCCTATCAACTGGCCGTGGTGGCGGATGATTTTGCGCAGGGCATCACGCACGTGGTACGCGGCGCGGACTTGCTGGCTTCTACGCCCCGGCAAATCCATTTGCAAACGCTATTGAATTACCCAACGCCCGCCTATCTTCACCTGCCCATTGTCACCAATGAAGCCGGGCAAAAACTCAGCAAGCAAACTTTGGCTCCCGCGCTGGACAGCCAATTGGTTTCGGCCAATTTGTGGGACGCGCTTAATTTTCTGGGTTTGCGCCCAGAGCCGGAATTAAAGCGCACAAATGCAAACGGTTTGCTGGCTTGGGGCATTGAAAACTGGCGCGGGTAAAATGCACATTGTTTTCACCGAAATGATTTGAACCATGGCCCAACTCCCCGATGCCGTAGAACAAGTTTTGCGTTTGCATGCGCAATTCATCCACAGCGTGGTCAATGCCCTGCGCGACCGCACCCAGTTGCCACAACTGCACGAGCATTTGAACGCCGCCGAACAATCCGGCTGGGCGACTTTGGTTTCGGCGATCCGGCACATCGTCAACGGCAAGCGCGACGAGTCCATTAAATTAGGCCTGGATGCAGAAGACCGCATCATCGTCGATGCCATCCTGCGCGGCATCGACAACCCTGCCACGCTACCCTCGCTGCAAGCGCCGGATGGCGCAGCCGCTGCGCCGGGTCTGGCGGCCATGATACAGGCCGCAGGCAGCGGCGATGTTCAGGCTTTTGCCGCGCTGGCCACCATGGCCGAACAGATGATGAAAGCCGGTGGCGACATGGCACGCCTGGGCGGCATGATGCGGCGGTTAGTAGACGGCGAGCGCGACGAAAACAAGCTCACCAAGGGCATGGGTGCGCTGGGGAAAGAACTGGTGATTAATTTGCTGGATGAGCTTGCAAAACTCAGAGCGCATTGAGGCGGCTTCTATAAACCGAGATTGTCCATTCTGGACATATCGGTGTATTCCCCCCTTGATAAAGGGGGGTTAGGGGGGATTTGAGGGCCGTAACCTGTTTTGGCAAAGCCAAAATCCCCCTCAATCCCCCTTTATCAAGGCTATGTCGCAATTCCCTGTTGAATCCATCATCCCTCTGGGCTAAATTACCATGATGGAGGCACACATCATGAAAGCGACCGAATTCAAATCCTG
>JAYUCZ010000130.1:0-21806 GCA_043740065.1 Thiobacillaceae bacterium
CTGAGTTGCAGCGAAACATCCCCGTCGCGAATCATGAACGCCACCAGCGCGGGCGAATAGACCGAGCGCCTGAGTACCGGCCCCGGTGCCCACGCCCAATAATTGCCGATAAACACCCAGCGGCCATAGTGAAACGGTGCCCAGCCCCAGGGCGCGTCGTCTATCCAGGTCCATTCGTAGGCGGGATCCCACACCCAGGAACCGCTGCTGTAGGGAGACCAGCCCGGCGCTACGCTGCGCGGTATCCACACCGAACCGTAGTCCGGCACCACCCGCCACGAGCCATGGTCGTCCAGGTCTTCCGCGCCGTACACATCCGGCGGCAAATGACGTGCGCTAACAGATTCGCCCATGCGGTCACTGCGCGCATCGTTCCAGCGATCCCACGCATCGGCAGCAGGCGCGGCATAAGTGGCCACTCGCACCGGATTGCCGCCCGTGACCACAATATCTTCCGATGGATAAATGCTGAGCGAGCGGCCATCGCCGGTAATCACGCTGGCACGCCCGCCGCGACGGGTGATGAAATGCGTATCGCGGTTGCCGACTTCCACCCGGTAATAACCCGGATGTTCGATGATAAATACCGCATCCGGCGTGCTGACCTCGACGCGATTGCCTACCGTTATGTTGCGGATATCAAATGACACCAGCCCGTCCGCCACCTTGAACTGGATCACGCGGGCTTCGTTATTCAACAACGACAACTGGCTGTTTTGATCCGCCCGCGCAAAACTGCGGCTGTCGAACTGCACTTCGAAGTTGGCACCCTTGCCCGCATACAGCGCATCACCCTCGGCCAGCGCCAGGTTGCGGCGGGCGCTGACCCAATCCTCGGAACCCTGTCGCCAGTAAGAGACATCGCCATCAATAAAACTCAGCCGGGGTGGGGTGGGTGCCCACCCATCGTCATCGCCCGCCGCCAGCGCAAGGTTGCCGGACAAGGCAAGCAGTAACAAAAACGGGAAAAACAGGATCTTTCGCAGGCTGGTCATGACACCCCCAAGGCAGAATATGCGCAATGCGGGCAAATCCCAGACTTGGGACGTAACCCTACCGACACTATAGCCATAGGAGTGCGTTGTGGTCGGATTGGTTCTGTTATTGGCCAAATTGGCCGGGGGTTAACGCAGAATCACCCGCTCGGCCACAAAGACCAGCGCCACCACCACGCCCAGCACAAGCAAAAACCGCACGATACGGCCAGCGATGTGCAGGTATTTCCTGTCCTTGGTAAACATCCACGCCAGCACCAGACCAGCGATCACCTTCACTTCCACGACATTGTATCCACCAAGATGATGGGCAAAATAAACAGCCACGCCAGCACCAATCCGGCGATGACCGCCAGACTCAACACCAGAATCAAACGCAGGATGATCATGCGGCCTGGGGATAAAAATTGGCGATGGCGACCGGCGCATCTTCGATTTTGTTAAAGCTGACCATTTCCCAGGCCGACTGATTTTCCATCAGCGCACGCAACAACTGATTGTTGAGCGCATGGCCGGACTTGTGCGCTTCCAGCCTGCCGATGATGGGTTTGCCGGTCATGTAAAAATCGCCGATGGCATCCAATACCTTGTGTTTGACGAACTCGTCGTCGTAGCGCAAGCCGTCGCTGTTCAGCACGCGGTATTCGTCCATGACGATGGCATTGTCGAGCGAGCCGCCCAGCGCCAGATTGTTGTTGCGCAGCATTTCTACCTCGTGCATGAAGCCGAAGGTGCGGGCGCGGGCGACCTCCTTGATGTAGGAAGTATCTGCAAAGTCCACGCTCACCACCTGGCTGGAATGATCGAACACCGGGTGATCAAAGTCGATCGTGAAGTCGATGCGAAAGCCTTCGTAAGGCGACAATCGCGCCCACTTGTCGCCGTCTTTCACCTCGATAGGTTGAATGATGCGGATAAATTGTTTGGGCGCGTTAAGCTCTTCGATACCCGCCGATTGCAGCAAAAAAACAAACGGCGCGGCAGAGCCATCCAGGATAGGAATTTCCGGCCCGGTCAGGTCAATCACGATGTTGTCGATGCCCAGCCCCGCCAGCGCAGACATGATGTGCTCCACTGTGGAAACCTTGGCGTTATCCACCGTCAGCGATGAACACATGCGCGTATCGGTAATCCGATACGGGTCAGCAGGAATATCCACTGGCGGATTCAGATCAATGCGCCGGAACAAAATGCCGGTGCCAGCCGCAGCAGGACGCAAGGTCATCTCGACCTTGACACCGGAATGCAGACCCACGCCGGTGGCTTTAACTTGTGTTTTTAGAGTGCGTTGCTTGATCATGCCGCGCTGCTTGTTGTTTATGTCAGCCAATTTTAGCCGCAAATCGATAAACCCCTAACCCTGGTCTGGACTATGTCCTAGTCTGCAAACAGGGAGGCATCATGTTATTCATCAATCGTCAGCAAGCCGGACAGCAACTTGCCCGGGCACTTGCCGCCTACAAAAGTCTGCATCCACTCGTTCTGGCCATTCCCAGGGGCGCTGTGCCGATGGGCAAGGCGCTTGCAAATGCACTGGGTGGCGAGCTCGATGTCGTGCTGGTGCGCAAGCTGACTTCGCCTTACAGCAGCGAATTTGCCTTGGGCAGCATCGACGAATCGGGCTGGGCCTACATTGCCGACTATGCGGCCTCTGCGGGTGGCACAGCGGAATATCTGGAAGGCGAAAAACAGCGCCAAATGCAAACCCTGCGCGAACGTCGTGCCCAATACACACCGCTACGTCCGCCCATTGATCCCGCAGGGCGCATCGTCATCGTGGTTGATGACGGCTTAGCCACCGGCAGCACCATGATTGCCGCGCTGCATGCCACCCGCGCAAAAAACCCTGCCAGGCTGATCTGCGCGGTGCCGGTGTCGCCGCCCGACACACTGGAAAAAATCCGCCCGCTATGTGACGAAATCGTGTGCCTGTACGCGCCGGAAGATTTTTGCGCCGTTGGCCAGTTTTACCAGGATTTCAATCAGGTGACGGATGCGGAAGTGATGGAAATACTCAGAGACATGTGATCCCGCCAAGCCCTTATCCTGATTGCCGTTAACCCGAGTCGGTTCTTTCTATCGGTAACTTGCAAACTTAAGGTTGAACAAGGCTGATCCGCTGACCGCTCCACAAAATGGCGAACTCACACCACTGGCCCTTAGCAGTCAGTACGGCTGTCGGCATCGAGTGTCCGATAATCGGCCAGAGCCGTCGTTCAGGTTTTGCTGGTGGATGACAGCTTCGCAGCGATAACGGTCACACCCTGTCGGAGTAAAAAAAGCGATTTCAAATCAACAGTCTTGCCATCCATGGCGGGGATGTTTATAGTTATGAGTAAATTTACTCAGTAACTTAAAAATGGCTTTTGAGCGACATCATATCCACATACTTCGCCAGCGTCTCGACGAATCGCCGGCCTTCATGGTCGTCATCGCAGGCCCTCGCCAAATAGGCAAGAGCACCTTGGTTCGCCAAGTGCTCGCCGGGCGATCAGCGACTTTTGTTGCGGTAGATCAACCGTTACCCGAGCTTGTTGACCCTTTCACCGGTTCGCGGGTGGACGCAGGGCATCAAACTCAGACTATTCCCGGTGCGCAGCCAACCGCCGAATGGTTGGTGAATCAATGGTCTCAAGCCCGTACCAAGGCAAGGGCATTGCCCCAAGGTCAGCAATACATATTGGCCATTGATGAAATCCAGAAAATTCCACGCTGGTCGGAGGTCGTCAAAGGTTTATGGGATGCAGACCGCGCTGAATCCCTTGCTATGCATGTCATCCTGCTTGGATCATCGCCCTGGCTGATGCAAAAGGGGCTGACGGAAAGTTTGGCTGGCCGCTACGAGGCGATTCGTATGACGCATTGGTCATACACTGAAATGCAGTCAGCGTTTGATTTCTCGCTCGACGAGTACTTTTATTTCGGTGGTTATCCCGGCTGCGCAGGTCTGATTCACGATGAGCGTCGTTGGCGTGAGTACGTGCGTGGTGCGCTGATCCACCCGAACATCGAAAAAGACATCCTGCAGATGACGCGGGTGGATAAGCCCGCCCTGCTCAAAACTTTATTCGAGTTAGGTTGCGCCTATTCCGGCCAGATCATTTCCTACACCAAGCTGCAAGGCCAGCTTCAGGACGCAGGCAATACGGTCACGCTGGCGCATTATCTCGACCTGCTTTCGCAAGCCGGACTGCTTACCGGCCTGTCCAAGTATGCCGTTCAGAAGCATCGTCAACGCGCGTCCAGCCCCAAGCTCAATGCGCTCAATACCGCGTTGATCTCGGCGCAGGGCGGGTACAGTTTCGCGGACGCGCGCAATGACCGGTCTTACTGGGGCAGGTTGGTTGAAAGCGCTGTCGGCGCGCATCTTTGCAACTCCGTACCCGATGGTTGCCTGGTGCAGTATTGGCGCGAAAGTCCGGATGAAGTGGATTTTGTTCTGAGCAATGGCCGCAAGCTGATCGCCCTCGAAGTCAAAAGTGGCACAGGTTTCGCGGCTCCGAAGGGGCTGAAAGTATTCACCGAGAAATTCAGCACAGCGCGCCCGCTCATCGTTGGCGAGGGTGGCATTCCCCTGGCCGAATTCATGTCGCGCCCTGCGGAAGACTGGCTGGAGTAAGACAATGACGCTAGTCTCTCGCCGCGCTCGCCAGCTTCCGGATCAGAGCAAGAACGCAGTCGAAAACCCACCCGAAGACTTGCAGAAATTCCGCAACCTGTCCGCCTGGGTGCTGCTGGGTGAACCGGGGGCAGGAAAAAGCACGGCGTTCGAGTCTGAAGCCGAGGCGACGGGTGGTCGTTGCTTTCGTATTGCTGAATTCATCCACGCCGACCCGGATGACGACTGGCGAAGCAAAACCCTGTTTCTCGATGGTCTGGACGAAATCCGTGCCAGCGCAGGGAATGACACTGCGATTCAGTTAATACGCAAGCAACTTAAACGCCTGGGCAATCCGCCGTTCCGCATTGCCTGCCGCGCCGCTGACTGGTATGGCGCGTCCGATGCCGAAGACCTCAAAGCAGCGTCCGCCGACGGCCAGCTCGCGGTGTTGCAGCTAGAACCCTTAGGCGACGATGACATCCTCACCCTGCTGCGCGACAACTACGGCACGAAAGATCCAGATGCCTTTGTTGAGAAAGCCACGCGGCTTGGCGTGGCTGACCTGCTCGACAACCCGCAAACGCTTGGTCTGCTGGCCGAGGCGGTTCGGGGCGACCAATGGCCAACCACACGCTATGACACCTACCGTCTCGCTTGTGACAAGCTTTTGGAAGAAGCAAACAAGCGGCATCGCGATCAGGCGCGCGTTCAACCCTTTTCAGTTGAAAGCCTCCTCGATGCCGCAGGCCAGCTATGCGCGGTGCTGCTCCTGTCTGACCAAACCGGGATCGCGCTTGACCCTGAGCGTTCCGATTCGCGGTTCATTTATCTAAATGGCTGTGCACCTCCCGATCTGGAGTCGGCGGCTTTGGCCGTACGCACTAAGCTGTTCCGGCTGGAAGGAGAAGAAAGGGTCGTTCCCAGCCATCGCAGCGTGGCCGAATACCTTGCTGCGCACTGGCTGGCGCGACAGATCGACAGCGCAGGTCTGCCGTTGGGACGGGTGTTGAACCTGTTGCTGGGGCAGGACGGTCGCACTGTCGCCGGCTTGCGCGGTCTCTACGCCTGGCTTGCCCTGCATAGCCACAAGGCCCGCCCGCGCCTGATTGAAGCTGACCCGCTGACGGTGGTGATCTATGGCGATGTCAAGCCGATGACGGTTTCAGACAAACGTAGCCTGCTATCAGGCTTGCGCCGCGAGGCAGAACGCTACCATGGGTTTCGTTGGGGAGTCCGTACCACACATCCCTTCGCTGCGTTGGCCGACCCCGAGTTGCGCGATGATTTCATGGCTGCTCTGCAAGCCCACGGACGTGACGAAGCCAGTCAAGCCTTTGTC
Source organism: Thiobacillaceae bacterium (assembly GCA_043740065.1). Lineage (GTDB taxonomy): Bacteria > Pseudomonadota > Gammaproteobacteria > Burkholderiales > Thiobacillaceae > UBA6918. The sequence continues at coordinate 5,936 of JAYUCZ010000130.1, forward strand.
GACTGTGTGCTCGACATCCTCGTCGAGGGGGATACGTTGGCGGAGTTGGCACCGACATTGCGAGAGATCGTCTGCGATCCAAGCCGCTGGGCTGGTATCAGGGAAGAAGCGCTCAAAGTGTGGCTCAAACTTACTGAGCCGCACGTCGCTTTAACTTTGCTCGATGACATCACCGCCGGGCGGGTGGCCGACGAAGACGACGAACTATCCGGTATGCTCCTCAGGTCTCTCTATCCGGGGCACATTAAACCGCAAGCGCTGCTTCGTCACCTTCATACGCCCAAGAAAAACAACTTGTTCGGTAGCTATGTGCGGTTTTGGGAAGAGAAATTGCCGATATTGGCACCGGGTAGCCATCTGCCAATTTTGCTTGATGAGCTTGCCAGACATCCGGAATACCTTCGCCCACACGACGTTCTCATGCGGAGTCTGAACCAGATGGCGGACGCGCTGCTGGCGCGCGGCATCTCTATCCATGGCGAAGAAATAAGCGAGGAACGTTTATTCGCCTGGCTGGGGATCGGCGCTGATCAATATGGTGGTATCTCACGTGAAAAGGCTGCGCAAGAATTCATTTCCGGCTGGATCGGCGCTCGCCCGGGGTATTACAAGGCCATGTTGGCACACTGTTTCAAGCAATGTGAAAGTCACGAGCACCCAGCTTACTGTGTGCATCAACAGGGGAATCGTTTGCACAATGCCTCTCAACCTGAGGACATCGGCTTGTGGCATCTGATGGAATTGGATAAGACGGTGGATGACGTACTTGCCCAGGTACATCTCGCTAAGGCGGTTAATGCCCTGATGTACCAGCGTGGTGCTACTGGTCTTTCATTGCAGCGGCTTGAAGAATGGGCAGACGCGCATCCAGAGCGGAAGCACTGGCTCGAACCGTTGCTTGCCTGGGATATACCCGAGTGGAAGCTGGAAGAAGCAGCCGACAGAAAAACCCGTGGACAGGAAAGGAGTGAAGCCAAACGAAATCGCACCATCGCCCTGCAAAGTCAATTATCACAAATCCAATCCGGTGCCGCCCGTGTTGACCTGATGCACCAACTCGCCGGGGTATGGAGGGGTCTGTACATCGACACCCGTGGAGAAACACCGGCTGACCGATTTGATAGTTATTGCGATAACGGGAACGAGATGTTGTCGATCTCCGAGGCAGGATTCCGCCATTGCCCGGAACGCGACGACCTGCCGACGGTAAAAGAAATTATCGACCTCGCGCTCAAACAACAAGAGCATTTCATTCGCCGCCCTTGCCTCGTCGGCATGGAATTGCGTTGGAGCGATGGCGAAGCGGAAATCGACAAGCTGCCCGAGGAAACCCTGCGCCGCATGCTTGCCTTCCGGCTAACCGATGGCACCGGCAATACACCCGAGTGGTTTATCCATTTAGTACAGCAACGCCCGGTACTAGTGGCTGAAGTGCTCAGCTTCTATGCCGGTGCAACGCTGAAAGCGGGCAAAGATTTTGTCGATAGCGTCTACCCGCTGGAGCACGATGCGGTGTACCGCGAGGTTGCCCTCCTCGCCGCACCGCGTTTGCTGGAGACCTTTCCGGTCAGGACGCGATCCGGGCAATTGCACCACCTGGAAAACCTGCTCAAGGCCGCGTTGCGCTACGCGCCGGAACAGCTACTAAAGCTGATCGAGAAGAAACTGTCCATGAAGGGTATGGATGTGGCGCAGAAGGTCTATTGGTTAGCCACAGCCATGCTGCTCGACCCCAGGCAATACGAGACCGCACTCTGGAACCATGTTGGCAAGTCCGAGGTACGCGCCAACCATTTGTCCGGTTTCCTGGGTGATCGTGATGGCGGGGTGAATGATGACTACACGCTATCCGTCAGCACGACCGGCAAATTAATTGAACGGCTTGTGCCACACGCGGTAATTGAGCGACCGGATGGTGGTCACTTGGTTAGTAATGCCATGCGGCGCGGCGACCACATTCGCGCTTTGATAAACCGCCTGGGTGTGTTGGCAACGCCCGAGGCCACACAGGAAATCGACCGCCTGCTCAGGCTTCCCGCGCTGCACAAATTGAAACACATGCTGGAAGCCGCGCGCCATGAACTCAAGCAACGGCTGCGCGAAAGCGAATTCCACTTTCTGCGCCCACATGAAGTCGCGCAGGTGCTCGCCAACCAGGCTCCGGCCAGTGTCGCCGACCTCGCCGCGCTCACACTCGATCATCTGGACGACATCGCAAGGGAAATCAGGCAGGACAACGACGATGGTTTCCGCGCGTTCTGGAATATCGAGAATAAAAAACCTGTCAGCCAGCGAGAAGAAAATCTGTGTCGCGATGTTTTGCTCACACGCTTGCGCGCACGTCTTGAACCGCTGGGTATCGATAGCCAACCGGAGGGTGATTACGCAAATGACAAACGCGCCGATATTCGTTTGTCCTACCGGACTGAACTAGACCTGCCCATTGAGATTAAGCGCGACAGCAATAAGTCATTGTGGAGCGCGTTACGCACGCAGCTTATCGAGCAGTACGCCAGTTATCCACGCGCCAATGAGCATGGCATTTATCTCGTGCTTTGGTTCGGTGGCAAGGGCATGCCAGGCGCAACTGACGGCAGAAAGAAACCGCGCTCACCCGAAGAACTGCGAACCCGCCTCGAAGCGCAACTCGATCCGATGAACCGGCAACGCATCTTCGTTCGGGCTCTGGATGTAAGTTGGCCGAAGTAAGAGCACCGCTCATGCCAAAGGAACCACGCTTAATTTGAACGCCTGTTGTGGGTCGGATGCAGCCGACTTCTTGCCGTTTCTAAATGACCGTTTCCAGTCTTGAACCGTCGTTCGCGGTGGGGTACTTCAGTGACCGCAATGGCCGATGACCGGACGGTCGTGGTGATTACCCTGACCGTCAGAAACTGGCCGAAAGCCGCCAAACCCACAATCTTGCATTTCAGCCTTTGGTTTGCACAAAACATGCGCGATTCCAGATTCACTGGAATTCAAGATTCCCGCTACGAAATGTAACCGGCTTTTTATCACGCCTTTGTGGCGCTTTTGCCGAAGTGGATTTCGAACCAGTTCGCCGCCAAACCCGCCACCTGTTCCAGCGTGCCAGGCTCTTCAAACAAATGTGTGGCGCCGGGAATGATGACGAAGCGTTTTTCGCATTGCAGATGGGCAAAGGCGGATTCGTTCAGTTCGATTACGCCGACATCCTCGCCGCCCACCAGAAACAGCGTGGGCGCTTTGACTTGTTGCAACGCATCCGGCGCGGCAAGATCGGGGCGGCCGCCGCGCGACACCACGGCGGCAACGGAAGGGTCGGCGGCGGCTGCACGCAGCGCAGCAGCCGCGCCGGTGCTGGCACCGAAATAGCCCAGCGGCAAAGCGGCGGTGTCAGCTTGAGCTCTCACCCAACGTGCGGCAATCAGCAAACGCTCCACCAGCAAGTCAATGTCAAAGCGGCGTGAATAATTGCGGTCTTCTTCCGGCGTCAGCAAGTCCATCAGCAGCGTGCCAATGCCCTGCTCACGCAGTACGCGCGCGACATAATTGTTGCGCGGCGAATGGCGGCTGGAGCCGCTGCCGTGGGCAAACAGCACTAAACCAATCGCATTGTCCGGCAGTTCCAGCGCACCTTCGATGTGCGCGCCGTTTACGGGAATGCTGACAACTGCGCTTTTCATTTCAAGCTCCCACGTTCAAACGTATGGGTATGCGCCGCTGCCCGAACGCACTTTCGAATTTGCCGAAGCGTCCAGCAATCTCCGTGTTGCAATGTGGGCAATGGCCGTCTTCCGTCACCTTGTATTCCAGGATGCGATGCCAGTCGCGCACGATCAGCGGCTGGTTGCAGCCGGGGCAAGATGTTGTGCCGCCATCGGTATCATGCACGTTGCCGGTATAGACGTAATTCAAGCCTTCACTCTGCGCGATGTGGCGGGCGCGGAATAATGTTGCGGGCGGCGTGGCGGGCGCGTCGATGAGCTTGAAGTCGGGGTGGAAGGCGGTGAAATGCAGCGGCACATTCTGCCCCAGTTCCCTGACCACCCATTTGGACAAGGCCTCGATTTCCGCATCCGTATCGTTGTAGCCCGGAATCAACAAGGTGGTAATTTCCGTCCACACGGAAGTTTCGTGGTGCAGGTAAACCAGCGAGTCGAGCACCGGTTGCAGGCGCGCGCCGGTCAGCTTGAAATAGAAGTCGTCGGTAAAGGCCTTGAGATCAACGTTGGCGGCATCCATGTGGGCGAAAAATTCGCGCCGGGGCTCGGCATGAATATAGCCCGCCGTTACCGCCACCGTCTGGATGCCGCGTTCATGGCAGGCTTCGGCCACATCCAGTGCATATTCCGTAAAGATGACCGGGTCATTGTAGGTAAAAGCCACGCTCTTGCAGCCGGAGGTTTCCGCCGCGATGGCGATCTGCTCCGGGCTGGCCTGATCCATCAGCCGATCCATGTCCTTGGACTTGCTGATGTCCCAGTTCTGGCAGAACTTGCAGGCCAGATTGCAGCCCGCGGTGCCGAACGACAGCACGGAAGAGCCCGGGTAAAAATGGTTGAGCGGCTTTTTCTCGATCGGGTCGATGCAAAAACCGGATGAGCGCCCGTAAGTCGTCAGCACCATTTGCTCGCCCACGCGTTGGCGCACGAAGCAGGCGCCGCGCTGGCCTTCGTGCAGCTTGCAGTCGCGCGGGCACAGATCGCACTGGATGCGGCCATCCGCCAGCTTGTGCCACCAGCGCGCAGGGTATGCCCCGGCTTCAAACTCGGTTGTTTCAAACCCAACCATGCGCGCTCTCCTTCCACTTGGCCACCGCATAGCGCGACAGGCGCAGTTCCTCATGCCAGAAATCTGCGGGGAGTCCTGCCTTGCGTTTCAAGTGCGCAAGAAAGCTGGCCGGCTCGGTCAGCGTTTCCCACACCTGCGGCAGAAAGGTGCTGCGATGACGGCCAAATTCCAGAATCAGCCCATCCTGGCCGGGGCGCAATTGATTGAGAACATGCACCTCGCTTTCAAACTGAAGCGGCTCGGCAGGGGTCAACACCGAAACCTCGACCCGGATGCACTCAAATTCCGCTTCGCTCAGGGGGGCGAAACGCGGGTCGTGGAAGGCGGCGGCAATGGCATTCTTGCGCACGTCTTCCAGCAGCGGTCGATGCGCCTCCAGGCTGCCGATGCAGCCGCGCAATTCGCCCGCCAGCGTCAGCGTGACGAAACTCGCGCCGTGTTGCTGCATCCACGGCTGCGCTTCCGGCGTGGCGGATTCCCGTTCAAAGCGGCTGGCAATGGCACCGCGCGCCGTGGTCAGCAAGGCTTCGCCTTGCCGGTCTTCAGATTCTGGCTGAACCTGCTGCGCCGCCTCAAAAAACGCCACCGACGCGTAACCCACCACCCGCGACTTGTCGCCTGCCGTGTCGCCGGAGTTGCGCAAGTCCAGTAGTTCCGCACGCAAATTCTTGCGGCGTGCCAGCGCCAGCAGGCCGTTCACCGGGGTGGCACCGCAGGCCTGCTCGTGATTAAGCCGGGCATCCAGATGCAGGATGCGCTGCACGGATTCGGCATCCACCTGCCGGGCAAGCGCGTAGGGCAAATAATGCGAGAGGTCGGAACTGATCACGATCAGGGTTTCCGGGCCGCCCCACAGGCGTTCCAGCACATCCGCCACCTCGTCCGGCGTGGCATGGCCCACCACCAGCGGAACCAGTTGAAACTCGCCCAGTACAGTTTGCAAAAACGGCAGTTGGACTTCCAGCGAGTGCTCCAGCGCATGCGGCGCATCGCCGACCACCACCTGCGGCAGGTCATTCAGCGCCTTGACCGCTTCCCGATCAATGGCCACCTCGCCCAGCGGGGTGGCAAAACGTTCCGCCCCGGGCAAGGCCAGGCCGCGCACCGCCACCCGGTGCGCCGGACCGAGCAAGACCACGCGTTTGATTTGCGCGGCTACAGGCGCCAGACGTGCATAGGCTCGGGCAGCGATGGGGCCGGAATAGATATAGCCGGCATGCGGCACGATCAGGGCTTTGGGCACATGTTCTTCAACAGTTGCTGGAACGGCGGACAGCAGCCCGCGCAACTCGCTTTGGAGTTGGCCAGTATCAGCCGGATAAAAAGTGCCGGCCACGGCAGGCAAGCGTACAGCGTTCATATTGCCATCGTAGGTGAGGGCAAGCGGGAAAACCACAAGTGGGCAAACGGAGAGGGACACTGCCCCCTCCCCCGGAGAGCGCGGGGGAGAAGGTGTGTAGAGACAGCGCGACGCGGATTAGTCGGCTTGTTTGCGCAGGAAGGCGGGGATGTCCAGTGCATCAACGCCGGAAGCTTCATACGCCTTGATGGTGCGTTCGCGGCGGCTACGAACCACATTAGGCATGTCTTCCTCTTCACTGACGGCCATTGCATAGTTGTCGGTGCCGGTGCGCAGGAGTTGCATGGGTTTGGCCAGGGTTTGACGCACGGGGCTGCCGAGGCCGGTGGCGACCATGGTCACGCGCAGGTTGTCTTCCATTTCATCGTCGATCACCTGGCCGACAATCACCGTGGCTTCTTCGGCGGCAAAGCCCTTGATGGTTTCCATCACCTCGTGAATCTCGCGCATCTTGATGGCGGAGGACGCGGTGATGTTGACCAGAATGCCGCGCGCACCGCGCAGATCGACGCTTTCCAGAAGCGGGCTGGCAACGGCTTGTTCGGCGGCCTGGCGCGCACGATTTTCGCCGCTGGCAATCGCGGAGCCCATCATGGCCATGCCCATTTCGGACATGACTGTACGCACGTCGGCAAAATCGACGTTGACCATGCCAGTCGAATTGATGACTTCGGCAATGCCGCCGACCGCGCCGTGCAGCACTTCGTTGGCGGCCTTGAAGGCATCCAGCATCGACACGTCATCGCCCAGCACCTGCATGAGTTTGTCGTTGGGGATGATGATGAGCGAATCGACATGCCGTGCCAGTCCTTCCAGCCCGGCGTTGGCGGCGCGCACGCGCTTGCCTTCAAAGCTAAACGGCTTGGTCACGACAGCCACCGTCAAAATCCCCAGCTCCTTGGCAACTTCCGCCACCACTGGCGCTGCGCCGGTGCCGGTGCCGCCGCCCATGCCGGCGGTAATGAACAGCATGTCTGCGCCATCAATCAGTTCGGCGATGCGCTCGCGGTCTTCCAGCGCGGACTCGCGGCCCACGTCAGGATTGGCTCCTGCGCCCAAGCCCTTGGTGACACCGGTGCCCAACTGCAACTGGGTTTTGGCCTGATTGCGTTTGAGTGCCTGCGCATCGGTATTGATGGCAATGAACTCCACGCCCGACAAGCCCGAGCTAATCATATGATCGACCGCATTGCCGCCGCAGCCCCCTACGCCTATCACCTTGATGACTGCGTCTTGTGTATCTGTATCCAGTAATTCAAACATCGCTCTCTCTCCTTAAAACAAACTACAAAAAAACCACTCACTGCATTTGTCCGTGGCCCGCCCACGAACAAACCCTTTATGCCCCCTCTCCCTCAGGGAGAGGGTTGGGGTGAGGGTGAATCTCTGCGCACAATCAATATGCTGTTCGCACACATTTCACCCTCATCCCTAACCCTTCTCCCTGAGGGAGAAGGGGACAGTTCTTTGGCCTTTCGGCCAGTTACCAAATTGGCCGGTCAAAAATTACCCTTGAACCAGGACTTCATACGCTCCAGCAAATCCTTGAAACTGGCCGAATTCATCTTGGCCGCATGGTCGCGACCACGCGCTTCCAAGCCCGCCATCAACAGCCCTACGCCGGTGGCGTAACGCGGGTTGCGCATCACTTCCGACAACCCGCCTTGGTAACGGGGATAACCCAGCCGCACCGGCATGTGAAACACTTCCTCGCCCAGCTCGACCATGCCCGGCATGGCGGCGGAACCGCCGGTAATCACGATGCCGGATGACAGCAATTCTTCGAAACCGGAACGGCGCAGTTCGGCCTGCACCAGCAAATACAGTTCTTCCATGCGCGGCTCGATGAATTCGGCCAGCGTCTGGCGCGACAGCGTTTTGGGCGGGCGATCGCCCACGCCGGCCACTTCGATCATGTCGCGTGCATCGGCTAATTGTTTGAGCGCACAACCGTGACGGATTTTCAGGTCTTCGGCATCCTTGGGCGGGGTGCGCAGCGCCACCGCAATGTCGTTGTTGACCTGATCGCCCGCGATGGGAATCACCGCAGTGTGGCGAATCGCACCATCGGTAAACACGGCAATGTCGGTGGTGCCGCCGCCGATATCGACCAGACACACGCCGAGGTCTTTTTCGTCTTCGGTCAGCACTGCCATCGCCGAGGCCAGCGGCTGCAATACCAGATCGCTGACTTCCAGCCCGCAGCGGCGCACGCACTTGACGATGTTCTGCGCGGCGGACACTGCGCCGGTGACTATGTGTACGCGCACTTCCAGCCGCTTCGCGCTCATGCCCAGCGGGTCTTTCACGTCTTCCTGCCCGTCCACCACAAACTCCTGCGGAATGGTGTGGAGGATTTGCTGGTCCATGGGAATGTTGATGGCGCGCGCGGTCTCGATCACGCGCTCGACATCCATCTGGCTGATTTCCTGATCCTTGATGGCGAACATGCCGTGCGAATTGAAGCTCTTGATGTGACTGCCCGCAATGCCGGTCACTACCTCGCGGATTTTGCAATCCGCCATCAGCTCGGCTTCTTCCAGCGCACGCTGAATGGAGTTGACGGTCGATTCAATATTGACCACCACGCCACGCCGCAAACCCTTGGAAGGATGGCTACCCATGCCGATGATTTCCAGCGTGCCTTCTGGTTGTATCTCGGCGACGATGCAAACAATTTTCGACGTGCCGATATCCAGCCCGACGATCAGGTTTTTGGATTCTCTCTGTTTGCTCATAACAGTTTGCTCATAATTGACTGCGCTCATTCAAATTTGCTGCCTTGGCTTGTGCCGGAACGGGTACTGCGCGCTTGAGCGCGAAGCCGTCCGCATAACGCAAATCCACATAGGTCGGTGCCGCACCCAACTGCCCGACAAGCTTGCTGTACTGTCCGGCAAAACGGGACAAACGCGCCTCTGCATCCTTGCGCCCCAAAACAATTTCTAGCCTCGGCGCTATTTCCAATCCGGCTTGCGCCTGCCCGCCAATAGTTTTCATCCGCCACGCCCGGCGCGAGGACAAACTCAGTTCTGTAATCGTCAGCCCCAGCGGTGCCAGCGTGACGCTGAATTTCCGATACGTCTCGGCCACTTCGCGCCCTGCATCATCCATCCCGCCAAGGCTGGGTAACGGCTGGTTGAGCGTGGCGTTAAACACCTCGCCGGTGGTGCTGACCAGCTGCTTGCCATTCCAGACTGCCAGCGGCTCATGCTCCTTAAGCTCTATTACCAGCCTGTCCGGCCATTTGCGGGTAACGCGCGCTTCCTTTACCCAAGCCAGTTTTTCAAACTCGCGGCGCGTCTTGTCCAGATCAACGGTAAAAAAATTTCCGCGCAAGTTACGACTGCTCAGCAGCCGTATCTGTGCTTCGTCCACATGCTTAAAATCACCGCGCACATCCAGGTGGCGTAACGCAAACACCGGATGCGCAACCAGCCAGGCCAGCAGCGCGTAAGCCAACAGCAAGCCCGCGCCGACATACAGTGCATTGGCCAGAAAATCGACGGGGGCGCGTGCCTGTGCGTGCATGGCGCTCACAGGGTTTGCTCCAGTATGCGCAGGCACAGCGCATCAAAATCCATGCCGGCAGCACGCGCCGCCATCGGCACCAGACTGTGATCGGTCATGCCGGGCGAAGTGTTGATTTCCAGCAGATAAGGATTGCCCCCCAAACCTTTTTCACCTTGACTGTCCAGCATTACATCCACGCGCCCCCAGCCTTTGCAGCCCACCACCTCAAACGCCTTGATGCACATGGCCTGGATCGTCCGTTCCTGCTCAGCACTCAACCCGCACGGACAGCGGTATTCGGTGTCGTCGCGGATATATTTTGCTTCGTAGTCGTAGTATTCGTTTTTCGGAATGAGCCGAATCATCGGTAACGCATCAGCCCCCAACACGGCGCAGGTGTATTCGCCGCCATCGACAAACTGTTCGGCCAGCACCAGGCTGTCAAACTCGGCGGCTTTTTCATAAGCCGCCTTCAGTTCGCCCGCCTGCTTCACTTTGCTCATGCCGATGCTGGAACCCTCGCGGGCGGGTTTCACAAAAATCGGCAGGCCAAGCTGTTTTTCCAGCGCGTCAAAATCGCTGCCTGCATCCAGCATGGCGAACCCGGGCGTGGGCAAACCGGCGGCCTGCCACAACAGTTTGGTGCGCCATTTGTCCATGCCAATCGCGGAGGCCATTACGCCGCTGCCGGTGTAGGGGATATTCAGCAATTCCAATGCGCCCTGCATACAGCCATCTTCACCAAAGCGGCCATGCAGGGTGATGAACACGCGGTCAAATTCCGCCATCGCCAAGTCGCCCAGACTGCGTCGTGCCGGGTCGAAGGCATGGGCATCCACACCCCGCCGTTGCAGCGCCGCTAACACCGCCGCACCGCTTTTCAACGACACGTCGCGCTCGGCAGACAGGCCGCCGAGGAGAACGCCGACTTTGCCAAACTTTTTCATTCCCTAAAATCCTTCACCACAAGGGACACGAAGGTCACAAAGGAAAACAAACCAAACCCGAAACGCATTCCTTCGTGTCCCTTGTGTCCTTCGTGGTTCATTTTCTTTCTCCAATAATCCGCACTTCGCGAATCAGGCGAATGTTGGTTTTCATTTCCACCGTTTCTTCCACTTTCTCGATCACGCCTTCAATATCCGCCGCTGTTGCGCCACCCAGGTTAACGATGAAGTTGGCGTGCTTTTCCGACACCTGCGCGTTGCCAATGCGTAAGCCTTTCAGCCCACACGATTCGATCAGACGCGCCGCAAAATCGCCGGGCGGATTGCGAAACACCGAGCCTGCATTGGGTAGCCCCAGCGGCTGCGTGGCGATGCGGTTTTTCAGCAGTTCCTTGATGCGCTCACGCGAGACAATGCCATCGCCTTTGGAGAAACGCAGCCAGCCCGCGATAAACCATTCGTTAATCGGTTTGGGCATTACGTTTGCCCCCTCCCCACCTGTGGGGAGGGTTGGGGTGGGGAGCTTTTCTCTCAACGCCACATGCCGGTAAGCCAGCTCGTATTCCCCGGATGTACGCTCGGTGAGTTGCCCCTGCCGATCCAGCGTCAGCACCTGGGCGACATGGTTCCAGGTTTCGCTGCCGTAACAACCGGCATTCATCGCCAGCGCGCCGCCCACGGTGCCGGGTATCCCGGCCAGAAATTCGCCGCCAACCAGATTGTGATTAGCCGCAAAGCGTGCAAGTTTGGGCGAGGCCACGCCCGCCTCAGCGTAAATCAAGGCGGTTTCGCCCATGCTTTCTGGTGCGGGCGGAATGCCGTGGGTGCGCGATTCCATGCGCAAGTTTTTAAGTACGCCATGCAGCATCACCACCACACCGCGCACGCCGCCATCGCGCACCAATACATTGCTGCCCAAACCAAGCAGGTGAATGGCCTCGTGTTCGGGCATGGATTGCAGCAGCAGACGCAAATCTTCCAGATCGGCCGGGATGTAAATCCGCTCAGCCATGCCGCCCGCACGCCAGGAAACATGTTTTGCCATGCTTTCGTTGCGCACAAAACTGCCACGCAATGCCGAGTGAAAAATCCCCGCACCAGCGCTGTCATCGAGCCCCTCAGCCGCACTTTTGCGTTTGATGTCGGGATGGATATGCACGGTCAGTTTCCCTGTCCGGTCAGTTTTGCTGCGACCTGGCCGATAGAGCCAGCGCCCATAATCAACACAGCATCGCCATCGCGCAGATGCGCGGATATTTCCTTGGGCAGGGCTTCAACCGATTCTACAAACAGCGGTTCGACCTTGCCCGCCACGCGCACGGCACGCGCCAGCGCCCGGCCATCCGCCGCCACGATGGGTTGTTCGCCTGCCGCATACACTTCGGTCAGCACCAGCGCATCGACACTGGACAACACCCGCACAAAGTCTTCAAAGCAATCGCGGGTACGGGTGTAGCGATGCGGCTGGAAAACCAGCACCAGACGTTTGTCCGGATACGCGCCACGCGTGGCCGCCAGCGTGGCTTCCATCTCGACCGGATGATGGCCGTAGTCGTCGATCACCAGCGCCTTGCCGCCATCGGCCAAAAGCAGTTCGCCATAGTGCTGGAAGCGCCGCCCCACGCCACCAAATTCCGCCAGCGCCTTGGCGATGGCTTCGTTGCTGACACCTACTTCGCTGGCGACACCAATCGCGGCCAGTGCATTTAATACGTTGTGCCGTCCCGGCAAATTCAGCGTGACGGGAAAGCGCGTGATGCCGCCATTGCGGATCACCACATCAAACTGCATCAGCGGCCCTGCGGCGCGCACGTTTTCGGCGCGGATGTCCGCGTCTTCCGAAAAGCCGTAGGTCGTCACCGGCTTGGTCACACGCGGCAAAATTTCGCGCACATTGGCATCGTCGATGCACACCACGGCGCGGCCATAGAAAGGCAGATGTTGGAGAAAATCCACAAACGCCTGCTTGAGCTTGCCGAAATCATGGTCGTAAGTGTCCATGTGGTCGGCATCAATATTGGTAATCACCGACACCACCGGCGTGAGGTACAGGAACGAGGCATCCGACTCGTCGGCCTCGGCCACCAGAAAATCGCCCTTGCCCAGACGCGCATGCGCACCTGCGGCGGTGAGCTTGCCGCCGATGACAAAGGTCGGGTCCATGCCAGCCTCGGACAGGCACGATGCCGCCAGCGAAGTGGTGGTGGTTTTGCCATGCGTACCGGCGATGGCGATGCCCTGCTTGAGCCGCATCAACTCGGCCAGCATCAACGCGCGCGGCACGATGGGAATGTGCTTGGCACGCGCAGCGATGACTTCGGGATTGGTTTCCGGCACCGCGGTGGACACCACCACCGCATCCGCGCCGTCGATATGCTCGGCCTGATGGCCTTTGAACACGCGCACACCCGCCGCCTGCAAACGCTGTGTCGCAGCATTTTCCGAAAGATCCGAACCCGACACCGTAAAGCCCTGATTCGCCAACACCTCGGCAATGCCGCTCATGCCCGCGCCACCAATGCCGACGAAGTGTATGTGTTTGACAGCGTGTTTCATCTCTGCCCCCCCGACTCCTGAATCCTGACCCCTGAATCCTGACCAGCCAGTGCCTCACAAATATCCGCCACGCTTTTTGTGGCTTCGGGTTTGGCCAGCGCCTGCGCCTTGCGCGACATGTCCGCGAGTTGTGCGCGAGTCAGCGCCGCAATATGTGCGGCGAGTTTCTCTGCGGTTAAATCTTTTTGCTGCATCAGCCAGGCCGCGCCACCGGCCACCAAAAAATCGGCGTTGCTGGTTTGGTGGTCATCGACCGCAAACGGAAAAGGCACCAGCAACGCGGGTACACCAGCGCAGGCCAGTTCTGCCACCGTCATGGCACCGGCGCGACACACCGCAACATCGCACCATGCGTACAACGCGGCCATGTCGTCGATAAATTCGCGCACCTCGGCCTCAACCCCGGCTTGCTGGTAATTGGCGCGCAGGGCATCCACATGCGCACGCCCGGATTGATGCACCACTTGCGGCCTGTTTTCTTGCGGCAGCAGTGCGATCGCCTTGGGCAGCAATTCATTTAACGCCGTCGCACCCAAACTGCCGCCCACCACCAACAAGCGCAACGCGCCGTCGCGTCCGGCGTATTTCGCGTGTTCGTTGGTTAACCGTGCAATCGGTTCGCGCACCGGATTGCCGACCCAGAGCGCATTGGCTTTGCGGCATGGAATGGGTTTGTCAGCGGGGTTGTTGAAGGCAGCGGGAAACGCCACCAGCACCTTGTCGGCCAAGCAAGCCAGCACACGATTGGTCAGCCCGGCGATGCTGTTTTGTTCATGAATGACCAAGGGTTTATTCAGCAGCGAGGCCATCATGCCGCCGGGAAAGGCAGTATAGCCGCCCATGCCCAGCACCACGTCGGGGCGGCGGCGCACGATGACGCGCAAGCTTTGCCAGAACGCGCGCAGCAGCATGAACGGCGTGAGCAACTTGCGCAGCAGGCCGTTGCCGCGCAGGCCGGACATCGACACCCACACCATTTCGATACCTGCCTCTGGCACGACACGCGCCTCCAATCCATTGCGCGTACCCAGCCAAAAGACTTCCCAGCCGCGTGCCCGCAATTCGTCGGCCACCGCCAGCGCCGGATACACATGCCCGCCGGTGCCGCCAGCCATGACCATAAGGGTGCGGTTTGCGGAGGCCATCAGAATGTCTTCCCCAGTTTCGTCAGTCGGTTTGGGCATGACGTTTGCCCCCTCTCCCTCGGGGAGAGGATTGGGGTGAGGGCAAATGATGCGCGGAGCATGATGTTTTTCATCAGAAGGTTTTCCCGCGCATCATCTGCCGGTGTTCCCAGTCAATCCGCAGCAGCACCGCCACCGCGATGCAGTTGGCGACTATGCTGCTGCCGCCAAATGACAAAAACGGCAAGGTCAAGCCCTTGGTAGGCAACAAACCGACATTGACGCCCATGTTGATGCCCGCCTGTACGCCCAGCCAGATGCCAATCCCCATCGCCACCAACGCGCAAAAGGTGCGCTCCAGGCGTGCGGCATGACGACCGATCTGAAAAGCCTTCCACACCAGCATCGCAAACAGCGCCAGCACCACTGCCACGCCAGCAAAACCAAGCTCTTCGGCAATTACCGCCAGCAGAAAGTCGGTATGTGCTTCGGGCAGGTAAAACAATTTCTCCACGCTGCCGCCCAGCCCCAGGCCCAACCATTCACCCCGGCCAAATGCAATCAGCGAATGCGACAACTGATAACCCGTGCCATACGGGTCTGCCCAGGGATCCATAAAGCCGGCAATGCGCTTGAGTCGGTAGGGCGAGACCAGAATCAGCGCGACAAAGCCAGCCAGCAACACCGCAACCAGCGCCGCAAAGACTTTCCAGTTAAGCCCGCCCAGGAACAGGATACCGACCGCGATGGCGGTAATCACCACAAACGCACCAAAATCCGGCTCGGCCAATAACAATGCCCCCGTCACCAGCATGACCGCAGCCATCGGCAAAAAGCCTTTTTTGAAGTCGTGCATGAGTCCGGCCTTGCGCGCCGTGAAATCCGCCGCATACAGCACCACAAAAAACTTCATCAACTCGGAGGGTTGCAGGTTGGCGAAGCCCAGTGAAATCCAGCGCTTGCTGCCGTTGACCTCTTTGCCCAGACCGGGAATCAGCACAATCACCAGCAATGCCGCCCCGGCCATGAACAGATACGGCGCGGCCTGCTGCCAGGCGCGCATGGGCATCTGGAAAGCCGCCAACCCGGCCACCATGGCAATGCCGACAAAGCTGGCCTGACGCAACAGGAAATAGTGCCCCTGATGCCCGGTCATGCGCGAGCCTTCGGCAATCGCAATCGACGCGGAATACACCATGACCAGGCCAAAACCCAACAAGGCGAGCGTCAACCAGATCAGCGAGGCATCGCATTCGTCCGCCGACAGGGATGAACGCGTGGCGTAGCTGTTCATGCTGCCGCCTCTTTATTCAGACCACGCACCGCCGCGATGAACACGTCGGCGCGGTGTGCGTAATTGCGGAACATGTCGAAGCTGGCGCAGGCAGGCGACAACAACACTGCGTCGCCCGCCTGCGCCAGATGAAATGCCTGCGCCACTGCCTCTTCCATGCTGGCGACTTTTTCCAGCGTGACACCGCAGCCGGAAAGCGCTTGTTCGATCAGCGGCGCATCGCGCCCGATCAGCACCACCGCACGCGCATTCGCGGCCACGGCCTGTTTGAGCGGCGAAAAATCCTGACCTTTACCGTCGCCGC